>JACDFX010000353.1 GCA_013815575.1 Rubrobacter sp. | reverse complement strand
GGCTTCACCCGCTTCTGGAAGCCATGGGGACTAATCTTTGTGTTGGGCGCCGTCTTACCCAACGCCTTCCCCGGCTGGGCGAGTGGCGGGGCCACGTTGTTCACCTTCCTCTTCGGCTTCGGCGACATCGCCATCATCGCCACCATAGCCCTCGTCTCCACGGCGTTGGCGCTGACCCTCTCCCCGGTCGTCTATCAGGCGCTGGAGAAGATCCAGGCGGTGCTCGTCGCCATCATCATGCTCTTCCTGGTGGTCGGTGTATTCGCAGCCACCAAAGCGTCGGCCTGGGCAAGCGTCGTCACGCAGATGCCCGGGAGCGTCCCGGGGGTACCCGGGGCCATCGCGACGCTCGGGGCGGCGACGTTCCTGGGCGCCATAGCCTTCGCGGGCGCCGGCGGGGCCAACAACCTGACCCAGAGCAACTACATCAGGGACAAGGGCCTCGGGATGGGGTCGCGCATGCCCAAGGTCGTCTCTCCGATCACCGGCGAGGAGCAGGCCATCCCGTCTCTCGGGTACACCTTCCCGGTGAACGAGGAGAACATGCGTCGCTGGAGGGCCTGGTGGAAGGTGGCCAACAGGGAGCACTTCGTCACCTTCTTCGTCCTCGGCCTTTTCACGCTCCTCATGTTCTCGGTGCTCGTCTGGTCGACGGTGGGTGGAAAGACCATCGCGGGTGAGGCTGACTTCACGTTCATAGACGCCGAGGCCACGGCCCTGGGTAACATCGTAGGCGGTTGGTTCAGGGCCTTCTTCCTCTTTGCCGGCATGGTGGTACTCTTCTCGACCAGCATAGGCATCATGGACTATGTCAGCAGGCTCAGCGCCTCCGAGCTGAAGGTCAGCTTCTTCGGCGACAGCGAGACCATAACCGAGAGCCGGATCTACTTCACGTTCGCGTGGGTCATCGCCATCGCGGGCTCTTTGATCCTCCTGGCCGGCCTCGAAGCGCCGCTCGTGCTGCTGATCATCTCAGCGTCGGGCGCCGGGGTCGTGATGTTCTTCTACTCGGGGCTGCTCATCTTGCTCAACACCCGGGTCCTGCCTGATCCCATCAAGCTCAAGGGCTGGCGCCTGGTGGTGATGTGGATAACCTTCCTCATCTTCGCGGTACTCTCGACGTATCTGGTCTACTTCTACATCAATGCCGCTTTGACGGGACAGTTATAGAGACGGACTCAGCAGATAGCTAGAGACGGACTCAGCAGATAACAAGTGGATGAGGATCGCTAACGGGGGAGCGCGGTTAGAGTGAAACGGCTCTGGCTGCGCTTCCTCGCGTTTGCGGTGATCTTCACTATCCTTATGGGGATAGCTTTCTTGTTCGGGTTGCTCGGCTAGAGTAGCCCGAGTCCTCTCGGGGTCCAGCCCGGCAAGCCCTCCGCTAGCCGGGCTCTCCGTCCCTGACCCCAAGCGCCTCTATCGTCGCGCCGAGCGTCTACTCGGCCATGAGAGTCCTCGGCCTCACACCCCCCATACCGTCGCCCACGGTGAACCACTCTCTTCGAGCAGCGAACCTTGCCCGCACCCATCAGTTGCCAGATGGTTTTTCTTCTCCGACCCTGGGCGCCTAGCCCACCAGGATCACATGCACGTCGCCGGGCCCGTGCATCCCGACAAAGAGGGACATCTCTATGTCCCCGGACCGGCTCGGCCCCGTGTGGAAGCAGACGTTGGCGGGTAGCCGTTTTCCTGCGTATTTCTCGATAGCTTCGGGTACGGTGCGCAGGATTTTCTCGACCGGCACGACGGCAACGTAGGTTGGCGGCAGGAGCGTCACCGACCGGCCCATCCCGGGTCCGCCCTCGAGGACCAGGGTCCCCGTCTCCGCTATCGCCCACGCCGCCGTCGAGAGCCCGACATCGGCCCGGCCGGCGACCTCGCGGAAGTCTTCGAGATCCCGCCACACGGAGACCTCGACGCCCGAATCCACCAGCGGCCCGTCCACGCCGAGCTCTTCCAGTTCTTCGACATCCCACCGCACGAGAAGCTTCGCGTCCCGCTCTCGCACCATGGAGAGTACGTGGTCCCGCGCTTCCTCCAGGCTCCCGACACGAATCCCGTGGCCACCGAGGGCTTCGAGCTCTTCGAGGAATCGGGCCGGGGGGTCTTCTATCGGCGGGTCCTGGCGGGGCCCGTCTTTCGGGGTCCAGGCGACGTCGGGGGCGTGGGTCGGCTTGTAGCGGCCCCGCTGCGTGCGGTGGCGGACCTTCTCCAGAAACTCCGCGCGTCCTACCACCTAGATACCTCTCTTCCAGAGCTCGCGGAAAGGTTTGGGCGCGAGACGCGGAAGGTCGCGTCCGTTTGCCCAGGCGCCGAGGGGTCCGGGCAGAGTCTTCGGGGCGCTGATCTTGTCGCCCGCTTTGGCGAGGGGCTTCTGGGCCAGGCGTCCGGCCTTGCCGGAGATCTTGTAGAGGGCCGGGTTCTTCATCGTGTTCTCGAAGCCCTTGAAGGCGAGGCCCTGCGCCTTGCCCGCCACACCCTCTTTAACCTGCTTGTTGCGGAGCTTCAGGAGGAGGTCGTGGAGCGGGATGCCGACCGGGCACGCCTCCGAGCAGGCGCCGCAGAGGCTGGAGGCGTGCGGGAGGTCCTTCGCCTCCTTGCCGCCCTTCAACAGCGGCGTGATGACGGCGCCTATCGGGCCCGAGTAGGTCGAGCCGTAGGCGTGGCCGCCCGTCTGGCGGTAGACGGGGCAGACGTTCAGGCACGCCCCGCACCGGATGCAGTAGAGCGCCTCCTCGAACTCGGTGCCGAGCAACTCGGAGCGGCCGTTGTCCATGAGGATGAGGTGGAACTCCTCGGCCCCGTCGAGTTCGCCCGGTCCTCGTGGGCCCGTGATGAAGTTCGTGTAGACCGTGAGCTTCTGGCCCGTGCCGCTCCTTGCCAGGAGCCGGACGAAGACCGAGAGGTCGGCAAAGCGCGGGACGAGCTTCTCTATGCCCATGACGACGACGTGGACCGGCGGAACGCTCGTCACGAGCCGGCCGTTGCCCTCGTTGGTGACCGTCGCGACCGTGCCCGTCTCGGCGACCCCGAAGTTGGCGCCGGTGATGCCGATGTCGGCGGCGAGAAACTTCTCGCGCAGCCTCTTGCGGGCAAAGGAGCCGAGGGCCTCGACGTCTGGCGGGAGTTCCTCCCCGGCGGCGCCCGAGAGGACGTCGGCGATGCGTCGGCGGTTCATGTGCAGGATCGGGCCGACGATGTGCGACGGCGTGTCCCCGGCCAGCTGGGCGATCCACTCCCCAAGGTCCGTCTC
>JACDFX010000041.1 GCA_013815575.1 Rubrobacter sp. | reverse complement strand
CGACGGCCAACGTGAGGCCCGACCCCGCGGTTATCGTGCCGGCCGGGGGCGTTTACGCGTGTTTCGTCCGTGTCGGAGAGGAGAGCCGTGCCGCCTGCACCAACGTGGGGGTCGCGCCAACCTTCGGACGGGGGGAGAACAGGATCGAGGCGCATCTGCTCGACTTCGAGGATGACCTGTACGGCCGGAGCGTCGAGGTCGGCTTTCTCGAGAGGATTCGGGGGGAGCGGCGTTTCTCGGGTGTGGAGGAGTTAAAAGAGCAGATCAGGAGGGACGTCCAAGAGACCCGGAGGATCACGCAACGGTCCGGCTGAAGAGCCTGCCCGTTAGGGGCAATGCCATTAGGTACGTGTGGTAGCATAGCGGGTTGAATAGAGTGAAATCATAGAAGCGTAAAGAACACAGAGGAGAAGGAAGAAGTTGGCTGTCGTAGAAGGCAAACAAGAGATCATTCAGGAGCATCGGACGCACGAGGGCGACACGGGTTCGCCGGAGGTGCAGGTGGCCGTGCTGACCAAGCGCATCTCCCACCTCACCGACCATTTGCGCACGCACAAGCACGATTTCCATTCCCGTCGGGGTTTGCTCAAGCTGGTCGGCAAGCGTCGGCGTCTGCTCAAGTACGTTCAGAAGAAGGACGTCGAGCGCTACCGATCGCTTATCGCCAGGCTCGGCCTGCGCCGCTAGGTCCGGCAAACCCCACCGGAAACAAGAGGAGATTACATGCGTCTAGAGATACCAGTAGGCGGGCGTTCCGTCGTGCTCGAAACCGGGAAGCTGGCCAAGCAGGCCGGCGGTTCGGTGACGGCCCAGCTCGGCGACACCGTCTTGCTATCGACCGCGACCCGCTCGGCCAACCCGCGCCCCGGGGCGACCTTTCTGCCCTTGAGCGTGGACATAGAGGAGAGGATGACCGCGGCGGGCAAGATCCCCGGCGGCTTCCTGAAGCGTGAGGGGAGGCCCTCGGATAGGGCCATCCTGACCTCAAGGCTTACCGACAGGCCCATCAGGCCGCTCTTCCCCAAGAACTACCACTACGAGATCCAGGTAATAGGCACCGTCCTCGTTGCCGACCAGGACACCCCCTACGACACCGTCAGCATGGTCGGCGCCTCAGCGGCGCTCGCCCTGTCCGACCTGCCGTTCGACGGCCCGATCGGCGCCGTGCGCGTTGGACGCTCGCTGGACGGGGACTTTATCTTGAACCCGACCTACGAGCAGATAGCCGAGAGCGACCTCGACCTCGTCGTCGCCGGCACCAAAGAGGCCATCACGATGGTAGAGGCCGGCGGGAACGAGGTGCCCGAGGACGTCATGGTCGAGGCCCTGCAGCTCGCTCAGGAGACCGTCATGGCCCAGGCCGCGGCGATAGACGCCTGGGCCGCCGAGCACGGCAAGCCCAAGCAGCAGGTAGCGTCGCCCGAGGAGAACCCGTTCCTGGCCGAGTTCCGGACCCAGTACTTCGACCGGGTCAAGGACGGCATCGTACAGACCGACCGGCGCGCGCGGCGCGAGGCGGTCTCCGACTTGCGGGCCGAGCTCGTGGAGGGTCGCGACGAGGAAGAGATACCGCAGATCTCGGACGCGCTCTCAGCCCTCGAAAAAGAGGCGTTCCGGGCGCTGTATCTGCAGGACGGCAAGCGCACCGACCTGAGGGATTTCGATGAGATCCGGCCGACTACCGCCGAGGTCTCCGTACTGCCCAGGGTCCACGGAACCGGCCTGTTCACCCGCGGCGAGACGCAGGTCTTGAGCTCGCTCGCGCTCGCGGACCTCGGCCTCTCCCAGAGGCTTGACACCATCGAGCCGCAGACCGGCAAGCGCTACATGCACCACTACAACTTCCCGCCGTACTCCACGGGCGAGACCGGCCGCGTCGGCAGCCCCAGGCGGCGGGAGATCGGGCACGGCGCCCTCGCCGAGCGCGCCCTGCTTCCGGTGGTCCCGGGCGATGAAGAGTTCCCCTACGCCCTGCGCATCATCTCCGAGGTGCTCGAGTCAAACGGCTCGTCCTCGATGGCGAGCGTCTGCGGCTCGACGCTGGCCCTGATGGACGGCGGCGTGCCGATCAAGGCGCCGGTGGCCGGTGTTGCGATGGGCCTCGTCAAAGAGGGCGAAGACTACGTGATCATGTCCGACATCCAGGGTCTCGAGGACCACATGGGCGACATGGACTTCAAGGTCGCGGGTACCACCGACGGCATCACGGCGCTCCAGATGGACATGAAGATCACGGGCGTCTCGGCCCAGCTCTTGCAGGAGGCCCTTAGCCAGGCCAAGGCAGGGCGCCTGGAGATACTCGAGATCCTGCGCGGCGCCATCGCCGAGCCGCGGCCCGAGGTCTCCGAGTTCGCCCCGCGCGTTGAAGTCTTGAAGATTCCGAAAGAGAAGATCGGGATGCTCATAGGCCCTGGCGGCAAGACCATCAACGCCCTGCAGGACCAGTTCGGCGTGAACATCTCCGTCGAAGACGACGGTATGGTCCACGTGGCCGGCGACGGCGCCCTCGCCAAGGAGGCGGCCGGCGCCATCAAGGGCATGATGAAGGACGTCGAGGCCGGCGACATCTACAACGGCAAGGTCGTCAAGACCACCAACTTCGGCGCCTTCGTGGAGTTGACCCCGGGCCGCGACGGTCTCGTGCACATCTCGCGTCTCGCGCCCGGCAAGGAGCGGGTCGAGCGGGTCGAGGACGTCGTCACCGAGGGCGACCGGGTGAAGGTGCGGGTCTTGGAGATAGACAAGCAGAACCGCATCTCCCTAGAGAAGCTGGAGGACTAGTGGCGGACAAAAACGTCAGGCGGAGGGAGCTTCCGGGGGGCCTCAGGGTCTTCTCGGAGCCCCTGTCGGAGGCCACCAGCGTCTCTTTGGGGGTCTGGATCCGGGCCGGATCCCGCGACGAGCGGGACGAGGTCGCCGGCATAACCCACCTCATGGAGCACATGCTCTTCAAGGGAACCCCCGAGATGGACGCCCTCGGCATCGCCCAGGCCTTCGAGGGCATCGGCGCCCAGGAGAACGCGGCCACGGGCGAGGAGTACACCGTCCTCTACGCCCGCTTCCTGCCCGAGCACCTGGAAAAGGCGCTCGACGTCATGGGGGACATGGTCCTCCGTCCGACCTTCGCCGACCTTGAGCGGGAGCGGGAGGTGATAGTCGAGGAGATCAAGATGTACGAGGACCGGCCGGACCAGATGGCCGACGAGTACCTCTCCGGCTTGATCTTCCACGGCGACTCCCTCGGCCGCCCCATCATCGGCTCCGCCGAGACGGTTCGCGGCGTGGACCACGACACCCTCAAGAACTTCCACCAGAACACCTACACCGCCGCCAACGTCTTCGTGGTCGGCGCGGGCAAGCTCGACCCGGATAAACTCGAGGCCATGGTCGAGGCGAAGCTCGGCGGCCTGCCGGCGGGCGAGCCGTTCGGGCGCGACGCGCACCCGGGAGAGCCGCAGAGCCGCGTTCACTACAAGTTCAAGGAGACCGAGCAGTACCACGTCTCAGTCGGATCCCTGGGCATCCCGGCGACCAGCGAGGACCGCTTCGCGATGGCCGCGCTCAATAACGTCTTCGGCGGGGGCATGAGCAGCCGGCTCTTCCAGGAGGTCCGCGAGAAGCGGGGTCTGGCATACGCCGTCTACTCCTACCACCAGTCCTACTCCGACGCCGGCGCCATAAAGACCTACGTCGGCTCGACCACGGGCAACGTCGAGGAGGCGGTGGGCATCATAGTCCGCGAGATGGGCAAGATGCGCACCGAACTCGTGGACAGCGAGGAGCTAGAGCGCACCAAGCAGCAGCTCAAGAGCTCGACCCTCCTGGCCCTCGAGAGCACCGCCGCCAGGATGAACCGCGTCGGACGCAGCGTCATCCTCGGCACCGAGCTGCTCTCCCCCGAGGAGATAGCCGCCCGCATAGAGGCCGTAACCGCCGAAGACGTCATGCGTCTGGCAAACGAGCACTTAGACACGGAAAAAATGTACCTCTCAGCCGTCGGGCCGAAGGAGCTCGATCTGGAGAGGTATCTAGGATAGCTGTCAGCCGTCAGCGGTCAGCTTTTGGGCTGAAGGCTGAAGGCTGAGAGTTACGAAGGAGGTAATTCACGCTGTTAGATAAAAACACCTTGCAGGTCGTGCCCTTGGGAGGATTGGGCGAGATCGGCAAGAATATGACCGCCGTGCGCCAGTCGAGCGGCATCATCCTCGTCGATGCCGGGATGTCTTTCCCGGACGAGGAGATGCCGGGTATCGACCTGGTGCTCCCGGACTTTACGTTCCTGCGCGAGCACGCCGACGAGCTAAAGGGCATCGTGCTGACGCACGGCCACGAGGACCACGTCGGCTCGTTGCCTTACCTGTTGCGCGAGTTCAACGTGCCGGTGTACGCGACCAAGCTAACGCTCGGGTTGGTACGTAGCAAGTTGCAGGAGTTCGGGATAAAGAAGGGGGACCTGCGCGAGATCAAGGCGGGGGACACCCAGAACTTGGGTGGCTTCGGTCTCGAGTTTATCAACGTCAACCACTCGATCCCGGACGCCGTTGCCATAGCCATTCGCACCACCGCCGGCCTGATCCTTTTCTCCGGCGACTACAAGATAGACCTGACACCCATCGAGGGCGCCCCGATGGACCTTGGCCGCCTCGCGGAGCTCGGCAACGCCGGCGTGCTCGCCTACTTCGGCGACTCGACCAACTCCGAGCGGCCTGGCTTCGTGCCGTCCGAGAGGGTGGTCGGCGGGACGCTCGACAACGTCTTCGCCAAGGCGAAGGGCAGGATCATAGTCGCGTCCTTCGCCTCACACATCCACCGCGTGAGCCAGGTCGTCGAGGCGGCCAAGAAGCACAACCGGCTCGTCGGCGTGGCGGGACGGTCCATGATCCGAAACGTCCAGATCGCGCGCGAGCTCGGCTACCTGGACCTGCCGGACAACATGTTTGTCGACCAGCAGCGGGACTTCGGCAGGATCCCCGACTCCGAGATCGTCGTCATGATGACGGGCTCCCAGGGCGAGCCGCTGGCCGCCTTGAGCCGGGTCGCCAACGGCACCCACCGCAGTATCGAGGCGGGCCCGGGCGATACGGTCGTCATCGCGGCCCACCCCATCCCGGGCAACGAGCGGGGCGTCTCGCGCACCATCAACAACCTTATGAAACGCGGGGCCGAGGTCCTCTACAGTCCGCTGACGCCGGTCCACGTCTCGGGTCACGCAGCCCAGGAGGAGCAGAAGATAGTCCTCTCCCTCCTCAAGCCGCGCTACCTGGTGCCGGTCCACGGCGAGTTCCGACACCTGCGCCACCACGCGAACACCGCCATGGCGCTCGGTATCCCGGAAGAGAACATCTTTCTCCTGGAGAACGGCGATACGCTTGAGTTCAAGAATGGCAAGGCCCGCCGCGCCGAAAGCGTCTCCGCCGGGATGTTCCTCGTCGACGGCGGCGGGCTCGCGGAAGGCGCCTCGGGCGTGATGCGTGAGCGCCAGCAACTCTCCGAGGACGGCATGTTCATCGTCGTGGCCAGGGTCAACGCCCAGAACGGCCAACTCATCGGCCCCCCGGACCTGATCTCCCGCGGCTTCGTCACCACCCAGGGTTCTAACGGCCTGATGGAGCAGTCCACGGACACCGTCAGACGCACCCTGGAGCGCACCGCTAAGGGCCGCGTCACCGACCGCAGCGAGCTCAAGAACGCCGTCCGTAAGGACCTCTCCGGCTTCCTATCGGAGAAGACCGGGAAACGCCCGATCATACTTCCGCTAATAGTAGAGGTCTAGACCTAGACCTCTACTACATGGTGCGGTTGAGGGTCTGACTCGCGGGTTTAAGCTAGACTTCTACTGTGGCTACACACAGGAGCGCCCCGAAAAAAACCGCAAAGAAATCGGCCCCGAGCAGGGGCGCCGGCAAGGGAGCCCGCACGGGTACCCGTAAGAGAACCCCGCCCCCCATGATGGACGGCCTGCGCGAGGCAGTGAGCCGCGAGGCCGTCGGCATCGCGCTCCTCGCCCTCGGCCTCTTTTTTACGGCCGCGTCCTTTACGGGCCGGGGGGCTTTTCTCGGTGACGCGGGCCTCTTCGTGGCGCGCAACCTTCTCGGTGACGTTGGCCTCGCGCTCGCGCCCCTCGTCGCGGTCGGCGGTCTTCTACTACTTCTGGACCGTCTGCCTGGACGGGCTGTGGTTGGAACGGTCCTGCTCCTCGTGGGCGTCGCAGCCAATCTGGCGGCCGTGATGCCCCGGCGCCTGCTCTTCTCTGGCGGGGCGTACCCGGAGGCCGGCGGTGCGGTCGGCAGCGCCGTCTACTACGCCGTGGACCTCGTCGGCGGTGCCATCGGGGTCGTCCTCGCCCTGGCGCTGCTCTACGCCCTTGGTCTCTCCCTATTGACCGGCGTCGGCTTCGCCGCCGCCCTCTCGGGCCTGCGAGACGGCCTCGCCTCCCTCGCCGGGCGCGCAAGAGGCCTCTGGGGGGGCCTGCAGTCAAGGCGAGAGGCGGGCGCTAGGACGGGGGCCGGCAAGCCCCGCGCGAAGCGCGAGAGGCCGGTCGGGCCGCCGGCCTCCGAGGTGTGGGTCCCGCACGATGCCCCGCCTGACGGGTCGCCTTCCAGGCGAGTCGGGCCGTCCCCGCCCGCGGAAGAGCCGACGCGGGAGTTCGAGCTCGTGTTGCCGGAGAGTTCCGAGGGGCTCGCGCTCGAGGAGGTTCGTCCTGTCGAGCCCGGCGAGTACACGCCCCCGTCTTTCGGCCTGCTCGAGGTCGGGCACGGGGTGCCGGAGCACGACGCGGAGGGGACGAGCGAACGTCTCACGCGGGCTCTCGCTGACCTCGGGGTCGAGGCGCGGGTGGTACGGGCCGTCGTGGGGCCGCGGGTGACGCGCTACGAGCTCAGGCTCGGGAGCGGGGTCAAGGTCGGGAAGGTAAGCAACCTCCAGCAGGACATAGCCTACGCCCTGGCGGCCACCGAGGTCAGGATACTGGCCCCCATCCCCGGCAAGAGCGCCGTCGGGGTCGAGGTGCCGAACACCAGGCCGGCCAAGGTTACTTTAGGCGACGTCTTCCGGGAGTACCCTGACGCCCACGACTGGACCCTGCCGGTGGCGCTCGGCAAGGACATCTCCGGTCGGGCCGTCTTCTTCGACCTCGCGGAGATGCCGCACCTGCTCGTTGCCGGCACGACCGGGAGCGGGAAGAGCGTCATGTTGAACGGCCTGCTCACCTCGCTGCTCCTCACCACGGACCCCAGGCAGGTCAAGATGGTCCTCATAGACCCGAAGAGGGTAGAGCTCTCGCCCTTCGGCCGGATACCGCACCTCATAACCCCCGTCGTCACCGACGTCAAAAAGGCGGCGAACGCCCTGCAGTGGGCCGTCGCCGAGATGGAGCGGCGCTACGAAGTATTGGAGAAGATGGGCTCGCGGTCGCTTGACGGCTACAACATGAGGGCCGAGACCCAGATGCCCTACGTCGTGATCGTCATAGACGAGCTCGCCGACCTCATGATGCAGGCGGGGGCGAAGGTAGAGGACTCCATCGTGAGGCTCGCGCAGAAGGCCAGGGCCGTCGGCATACACCTCGTGGTGGCGACCCAGAGGCCCAGCGTGGACGTCATAACCGGCATGATCAAGGCCAACATCCCGAGCCGCATCGCCTTTGCGGTCTCTAGCCAGGTGGACTCCCGGGTCATCCTTGACGGGGGTGGCGCGGAGTTCTTGCTCGGCATGGGCGATATGCTCTTCAAACCGGTCTCGGCCCTGAGGTCCTCCCGCGTGCAGGGCGCCTTTATCTCCGAGAACGAGGTCGAGCGGGTCGTCGGCGCGAGCTCGGACGCGGCCTCCGGACGGGTGGAGCCCCACTTCGTCGAGGAGGTCGTTCAGCAGCCCAAGAGCGAGAAAGAGGAGACGGGCGAGCCCGAGGACGACCTGCTGCACGAGGCGGCGAGCTTCGTGGTGTCGAGCCAGCAGGCCTCCGTGAGCGCGGTGCAGAGGCGTTTTCGGGTCGGGTACTCGCGGGCCGGCAGGATCATCGACGCGCTTGAGCGCAAGGGGATAGTCGGCCCCTACGAGGGCTCCAAGAGCCGGGCCGTCGTCGCCAGCCCGCTGGACCTCGAGTCCATGTTCGACGGCGGTGAAAGCGCGGAATCCAGAGGCGAAAAGCCCGAGGGTTGGTAGCTTTTATGGTAGGCTTGTAGGCCGCATGGAAGATGGGAACCATACCCTCCACTCGCCGAACGGCGAAGGCAAAGTCGGTCGCGTTCTGGAGCGGGCCAGGAAGGACAGGGGCCTCTCCCTCGAAGAGGCCGAGCGGGCGACCAAGATCCGCAAGCGCTACCTCGTCGGCCTGGAGGATGACGACTACACGGTCCTCCCGGACGCGGTCTACGCCCGGGGCTTCCTCAAGACCTACGCCAACTTTCTTGGCCTCGACGGCGCGGAGCTCTCCCGGGAGTTGAAGACCCGCAGAAAGCCGCGCCGGGAGCGAGGCCTGAGCTACGAGCCGCCCAAGAGCGAGTTCGAGCGCCCGATCATCTACCCCGGCGGCGTCTCGGGGGCCGAGAAGCGCAAGGTCTCGCGCTCGACCGTCGTCACCGTCGTAGTCTCTGCCCTCGTGATAGCCGCACTTATAGGTGCCCTGTACTTTGTTGGCCTCAACGTCAGGGCCTCGGCCGGGGACGAGAC
>JACDFX010000352.1 GCA_013815575.1 Rubrobacter sp. | reverse complement strand
GATACCAAAAACATACGACCACCGCGCCGTGGAGGCGCGCCTCTACGAGGAGTGGGAGCGGACGGGCGCCTTCGAGGCCGACCCCGACCCCGAGAAGCCCGCGTACTGCATCGTGCTGCCCCCGCCAAACGTGACGGGGGCGCTCCACATGGGCCACGCCCTCAACGGCTCCATCCAGGACACCCTCGCCCGCCGCGCCCGCATGAAGGGCTATGAGGCGCTCTGGCTGCCAGGCGTGGACCACGCCTCCATAGCGTTGCAGAACGTCGTCGAGCGGAAGCTCATGCGCGAGGAGGGCAAGTCTCGCTTCGACCTCGGCCGCGAGGAGTTCGTCAAACGGTGCCGAGAGTCCGCCGAAGAAGCGCGGGGCACGATGCTAGGCCAACTCAGGCGCCTTGGAGCCTCGGTGGACTGGCGCCGCCTGCGCTACACGATGGACGAAGAGTACATAGACTCCGTGCTCACGGCCTTTATCGAGCTGTACAACGACGGTTCGATCTACCGCGGCACCCGTATCGTCAACTGGTGCCCCCACGACCGCTCGGCCATCTCCGACCTCGAAGTCAACTACGAGGACACGGATGGCAAACTCTACGGTATCCGTTACCCGTTCTCGGACGGCAAGGGCCCCGGCCCGGATGGCAAGGACTCTGTCCAGGTCTTCTCAACGCGCCCCGAGACCATGCTCGGCGACGTGGCGCTCGTTGTCAACCCGGGCGACGATCGGTACAAAGCGCTCGTTGGGCGGCGGGTCACGGTGCCGTTCGTCGAGCGCGAGATCTCGGTCCTCGCCGACGACCACGTGGAGCCGTACTTCGGGACGGGCATCCTCAAGGTCACCCCTGCCCATGACCCGAACGACTTCGAGATCGGGCAGAGGCTGGGCCTGGATCCCGTCAACGTCCTCAACCCGGACGGCACCATCAACGAGAACGGAACGGGCTTCGCTGGCATGGACCGGATGCAGGCGCGAAAGACCGTGGCCCAACGCCTGGGAGAGATAGGACTTCTCGGCGAGGTGAGAGACTATCGGCACCGGGTCGGGCACTGCGACAGGTGCGGGACCGTGATCGAGCCGTGGCTCTCGGAGCAGTGGTGGGTGGCGATGGAGGGGCTTGCCAGGCCCGCGATAGAGGCGCTTGAGAAGGGTGAGATCACGGTCTACCCAGACTCCTGGCGCCGGGAGACGACCCGCTGGCTCGAGAACATCCACGACTGGAACGTCTCCCGCCAGCTCTGGTGGGGCCACCGCATCCCCGTCTGGTACGGGCCGAACGGCGAGACCGTGGCCGCCAAGGAGTCGCCGGGCGACGGCTACGAGCAGGACCCGGACATCCTGGACACGTGGTTCTCGAGCGGGCTCTGGCCCTTCGCGACGCTCGGGTGGCCCGAAGAGAACGAGGATCTGGCGTACTTCTACCCGACGAGCCTGCTGTCTACGGCGCGCGAGATCATGTACCTGTGGGTGGCCCGCATGATCATGCTGGGCCTCCGCTTTCGCGGCGAGGTACCGTTTGAGAAGGTCAACGTTCACTCTATAGTCCTCGCCGAGAGCGGCACGAAGATGAGCAAATCGAAGGGCAACACCATTAACCCCCTCGACCTCTTCGAGGAGTACGGCACGGACGCCGTCCGCTTCGGCCTCCTCTACCAGTCCTCCACCCAGGACTTCGCCTACTCGTACGAACGCGCCGCCATGGGCCGGGCCTTTGTTACCAAGCTCTGGAACGCCACGCGCTTTATCCTGAACTACTCCGAGGCCGAAGAATCCGGAGAGATGTCCGCTTCTGACCGTTGGATCCTCTCCGAGTTCAACCGCACCGCCGGTGAGTACGACCGGCTCCTGGAAAGGTGCGAGTTCTCCGAGGCGATGCGCCTGATCTACGGCTTCGCCTGGAACCAGTTCGCCGACTGGTACATCGAGATCGCCAAGGCCGCCCCGTCCCCCGCGACGCCCCGAGTCTTGCGAGAGGTCTTCGTCGGCACCCTGAAGCTCCTTCACCCGGTCATGCCGTTCGCCACGGAAGAGATGGCCGGCATTATGGGCGAGGACGGGCCGCTCGCCCGCCGGGACTTCCCGGCATACGATCCTTCGTTGGAAGACGCGGGGGCCGCGGCGTTGCTGGGCCGCACCAGGCGCGCCGTCTCCGCGGTGCGGTCCTTCCGGGCTGAGTCCAGGGTGGAGGGAGAGCTGAGCGGTAGGGTCTCCGGCGAGGTAGACGGCGAGGTCTTTGGCACGCTCTCCGGGGTCAAGCTGGTTGATGAGATAGAGGGCGAGGCCAGCGCCACGTTGCCGGCGGGCGACGTGGTCGTCGAGCTCTCGTTGAGCGAGGAGTTGAGGCGGGGTGAGATCGAACGCCTGCGCAAGGAGATCTCGCGCGTAGAGGACGAGGTGAAACGCGCCGAAGGCAAGCTCGCCAACGAGAAGTTCGTCGAGCGCGCCCCGGCCGACGTGGTCTCAGCCGAGCGCGAGAAACTGCAGACCAACGGCCGGATGCTCGAAACGCTAAATACCCGCCTGGAAGGCTACCTCTAGCCCCACGTTGGCTTCTTTCTATTCCTTCGACTCTGTTTGCGACGAGCTGGACCGCCGCCGCTGCGTCACGATGGGGCTGGAGCGCGTGGAAGCGCTGCTCTCGCTTCTTGGAAATCCTCACGGGAAGGTTCGGGTCGTCCAGGTGGTCGGCACGAACGGTAAAGGCACCACGGCCGTCGCGCTCGCTGCCGCGCTCTCGGGGGCGGGGCATTCCGCCGGAGCGTACCTCTCCCCGCACGTCCTCTCCTACACCGAGCGCGTCACCCTCGGCGGGAGCTTCATCTCGGAGGAGCTGTTTGCAGGCGCGATGTGCGAGGCGATAGAGGTGGCGGACTGGCACGGCGTTCCTGCCTCCCAGTTCGAGTTGCTCACGGCGGGGGCGATAAAGCTGTTCGCCGACGAGGGGGTCTCGTGGGCCGTGCTGGAGGCCGGGCTTGGCGCCCGGTACGACGCGACCACGGCCGCCCGGCCCGAGGCGGTGGTGCTGACGAATGTAGGCTTAGATCACGCTGAGTACCTGGGCGAGACGGTCGGGGAGATCGCGGGCGAAAAGCTCGCCAGCGTCTTGCCGGGCTCCGTCTTGATCCTCGGAACCGACGACCCGACCGTCGCCAGGACAGCCCGCGAGCGGTGCGCGGAGGTCGGCGCCCGCCTCTTGGATGCCGCGTCCGGGACGGCGGAGCCAGCCGTCTCGGAGAGATTGCCGCCTTATGCGGTTCGGGAC
>JACDFX010000351.1 GCA_013815575.1 Rubrobacter sp. | reverse complement strand
ATCTCGTCTCGCAGATCCTCCGGGAAAAAGTCCGCATCGGATGCGGCGATGCCGCCGAACCCCGTGTCGAGCATGCGGATTATCTCGCGGGACTCGTTGTTGACGATGGTCTCACACTCTTTATCCCAGAGCACGGGCGTGGTGACCCGGCCCGTGTACCCCGGGTCGGCCTTCGCGTAGACCTCGCGCAGAAAATGGGCCCCGTTCACGGCGTCCGGGATGACGCCGGGCTCGTCGTAGAAGGTCCAGCCGTCGTCGCCCATAAACGAGCCGACCGCGGAGAGGCCGATGGCGTCTTCGAGCCCCTTGAGCTTGCGCAGGATCGCGCTCCGGTGCGCCCACGGGCAGGCCCACGCGACGTAGAGGTGGTAGCGGCCCGCCTCCGCGGGAAACTCCGTGGTGCCGTCCGGGGAGACCCAACCGCGAAAACTCGTCGTGGACCGCCTGAAGCGCCCGTTCTCCCTGGGAATATCCTCCTCGGTCTTCCAAGCTCCATCGACCATCATGCCGGACATACGGCCTCCCGATTGTAGGTTTCAGGCTATAGGCTTCGAGGTTACAGGTTCTGCGCCGAGAGGGTCGTGATCACGCTCGCCCAAAACCCAAAACCTGAGAACCTTATACCTAGCGCTCCACGTCCCGGTGACGCACGAAAAGATCCACGCCAATATCCTCCTCGCGCAGCCGCTTCGCCAGCTCCTCGACGATGGCGACCGAGCGGTGGCGGCCCCCGGTGCAGCCGATGCCGAGGGTGAAGTACGTCTTGCCCTCCGCGTCGTAGCGGGGGACGAGGAAGGAGAGCAGGTCGGCCGTCTTGGTCAGGAACACCTGGCAGTCTTCGAGGCCCAAGACGGCGTCGCGCACGGGGGCGTCGTGGCCGGTGAGGGGACGGAGGTCGGGGTCGTAGTGGGGGTTGGGTAGGAAGCGGACGTCGAGGAGGGTGTCGACGTCCATGGGGGTGCCGTGCTTAAAGCCGAAGGACATCAGGCTGACCGTCAGCCGGCTGGAGAACGATTCGGCGAGCTTTTTGAAGCGCATCCTGCCGTCGAGCGCCGAGTAGCCGGAGGTGTCCACGATCAGGTCGGCCATCTCGCGCAGCGTCGAGAGGTCGCGGCGCTCCCTGCGGATGGCCTCCAGCACGTCCCCGTTGCGCGCGGCCGGGTGCGGCCTGCGGCTCTCCTTGTAGCGCCGCACGAGGCTCTGGTCGTCGGACTCGATAAACAGGATGCGGTGGTCCCACCCGTTCTCCCGCTCGACGGCCTCCAGGCTCCGCTCGAGCTCCTCCCCGAAGTACCGGCGTCCCCGCATGTCCATCACCGCGACCACGCCATCGGGCCCGCCGACGCCCTCGCCCGTGGCCTCCATCACTGCCGGCACCATACGCGGCGGCAGGTTGTCCACGCAGTAATACCCCGCGTCCTCGAAGGCCTGAAGGGCGTTGGACTTACCGGCCCCCGAAAGCCCGGTAATGATGACGATGCGACGCCTACCCTCGGCGGGATCTCCCCCGACCGTCGGCGCCTCCCCGCTCAAACCGCCCCGACCCATCCATCCTGCAAAGCACAAACCATTTCGGGTGTCCAGACTAGCACCGCCGCCGCGGGCTTACAACGGAACTCCGTATGTTTAACGAAGAGGTTACGTAGGGGCACGAGGTTCGAGGCACCAGGTTTCAGGAATTGCAGTACGCAACTACCCACAGAGAACGACTCCTCACCGCAACACAGTCTTGTATCCGTAACCTTGATGCGCAAACAGCGGATAGCCTGAAAGCTGAGACCTGAAGCCTAATGCCTGAAACCTACCTATGCACTTTCGCGTGGACTTCACGGGCTACGCGGCCGGGGAGGCCGGGGACGGCTTCGAGGTCTTCGAGGGAGGCGTTGAGGAAGGCGTCCGGGGTGCCGAAGTGGTCGAGGATCTGCTTCCGGCGGGCCGGGCCTATGCCGGGGAGGTCGTCGAGGACGGACTGGGTCATGGACTTGCTCCGGACCTTGCGATGGTAGGTGTTGGCGAAGCGGTGGGCCTCGTCGCGGACCCGCTGGAGCAGGTGCAGCTCCGGGGAGTTACGCCTGAGGAGGACGGGCTCGGGCCGGCCCGGTTCGAAGACCTCCTCGTCCCTCTTGGCGAGGGAGCGGAGTGGGATGTCCGGGAGTTCGTCGCCGACGCCCATCTCGGAGAGGAGGGGTGTTACGGCGGAGAGCTGGCCCTTACCGCCGTCAAGCAGGATCAGGTCCGGCGCCGGCAGGAATTTTTCGTCCTCTTCTTTTAGGCGCTCCAGGCGGCGCCTTATGACCTCGGACATGCTGGCGAAGTCGTCGGCGCCCTCGACGGTTCTTATCTTGAACCGCCGGTACTGGTCCTTGGCCGGACGGCCGCCCTGGAAGACGACCATCGAGGCGACGGAGTTGGTGCCCATGGTGTTGGAGATGTCGTAGCACTCGATGCGCATGGGGAGTTTCGGAAGCGCGAGTTCTTCCCGCAGCGCATCCAGCGTCGAGGCGACCTGGTTGCGCCTGGCCTCGTCTAGCATCTTCTCGTGGGAGAGGCCCAACTCCGCGTTGCGGACGGCGTTCTCGAGCACCCGGCGCTTGTCCCCGCGCTGCGGGCGATGCACGTTTACCCGCGTGCCGCGCACCTCAGAGAGGTGCTCGCGCAGGGGGAGCAGGGTATCTTCGGGCTCTTTGGACTGGACCAGGACCTCGCGCGGCACGGCGGCGTTGTCATAGTACTGGGGGACGAACTTCAGGGCGACGCTCTCCGCGGTCTCCTCGCCGTAGTTGTCCAGGAGAAACGAGTCGCGGTTGACGACCTGGCCGTCGCGGACGGCGAAGACCTGGACGCAGGCCGAGCCGTTCTGGGCGTAGGCGCCCACGGCGTCGAAGGAGTCCTCAGAGGTTATGGTGGCCTGCTGGCGGTCGCGGACGTGGTTCAGGGCGGCGAGCTCGTCGCGCAGCTTCGCGGCCCGCTCGAAGTCCATCTCGCGGGCGGCCGTCTTCATGGCCTCCTGTCGCGTCCCGATGAGGCCGTCCACCCGACCTTCGAGGAAGGAGACGACGTCGGCGATGATCCCGTCGTACTCCTCCTTCGTGACCGCCCCGATGCAGGGAGCCGCCGACCGCCCGATGTGGTAGTTGAGGCAAGGCACCCCGCTCCTGCGCCCCGGCTCCGGCCCCCGGCACTTGCGGAAAGGGAACGTCTTGTTCAGCACGTCCAGCGTCGAGTGGACGGACCCCGCGCTCGGAAAAGGCCCGAAGTAGCGG
>JACDFX010000350.1 GCA_013815575.1 Rubrobacter sp. | reverse complement strand
GGAGCGGCGCATGGGCGGCGGCATCGAGGTCTGCCAGGAGCTCGACCCTCAGGCCATGGGCCGTGAGGTCTCCGAAAAGACGGGCCGGGACACCTCCGAGGTGCGCCGGATCGTCGAGCAGAACCTCGGGCTGGAGGACGACGAGCCCGTCGTGCTGACCTTCGAGATAGCGGGCGAGGTCACCGTAGCTGAGGCGGCCCGAATGCTCCAGGAGAGGTCTTCAGAGCCAGAGGGGCTGGCCGCCGCGCTCTACGCGGAGGTCGAAGTGGCCCTCGAAAACGGGTAGCCGCAGGCCGTTACACGCGCCCGAGTGTGTCTCAGTACCTAGACACGGAGTCGTCAATGTCGGCGTAGGCGTCGAGGCCGCCTTCGAGGTTGGAGGCGTAGTGGAAACCGGCCCGGTTCAAGGCCTGGGTGACGTGGGCGCTTCGGGCGCCGTGGTGGCAGATGACGATGGTCTCGGCGGCAGGGTCCAACTCGCGGAAGCGCTCCTCCATCTCGGAGAGCGGGATGAGGGTTGAGCCTTCGATCCTGGCGAGGTCATACTCCCACCGCTCGCGCACGTCGAGCAGCACGGGTTCGTCCCCCGCGTCGAGACGCTCCTTGAGCTCGCGCGGGCTTATGTTCTCGTAGTCTGCTTCCCGCACGGCCCTAGAACTCGTAGTCCGCGACGATGCGGCCGCTCGTAACGGCGCCGAGCTTCTCGACAACCGCTAGGTGCGCGGGATGCCCCATGTACACCTGCAGACCAGCCGCGTCCTCAAACCTGGCGAAGAGCGCGTGGGTGTACTCGCCGGCCCGCCCGGTAAAGTCCTTCCCCACCGACAGATCCACTACTCCAGGAACCTCGTCCTTCAAGCCCCGGATCGAATCCAGCAAGTCCTCGACCTCCGCCGCCGAAGCTCCCTCCCTAACCGCAAACAACACGAGGTGGTCAACCAAGGTTCTCTCCTTTTCTCCGATTTTCCGGGGTAGAGTCTAACAACGCTTCTTCAGCCGGTGAACGCCGGGTCGCGGCAACCCCGAAACCTGGGAGATTCGTCGTCTGGAGAACCGGCCTTTTACGGATACCCCTGCCCGTTTTGCCTATGGGGAGCTCTCTTCCTGACCCCGCGCTTTCTTACGCTCCTGCTCGCGGTCTTCCCGCTCCTGTTGCCTTACCTGCTCGCGTTCCTCGCGCTCCTCCTGCCTGATCTGCTTTCGCTCCTGGCGCTCCTCTTCCTCCCGCTCTTGCTGTTCCTCCCGAGCCTTCGCGTCCCTCTCGTCCTGCTGCTTCTGGAACTCCGCCTCCCGCTCCGCCTTGTTGCGTCCCCTGTCCAAGCTGCTCTCCTTCCGGCCGATCCTACGCGCCTGTCCCACAACTGTACCCGGCAGGGGTACGACGCAAGCCCCCTTGCGCCGGTTCGATCTCCCGGCCGGGCGTGGCGGGATCGCCCGGTCTAGCGAAACCTGCGCTCCGACTCTTCTATCTTGTAGTCGTTGATCGAGGCGTCGCGCCGCTTCATCAAACCGTTCTCATCGAACTCCCAGAGCTCGTTGCCGTGAGAACGCCACCATTGCCCCTCGGCGTCGCGGCTCTCGTATTCGAACCTGACCGCGATGCGATTCTCCGTGAAGCACCAGAGATTTTTTTCGAGCCGGTAGTCGAGCTCGCGCGCCCACTTGCGCGTCAGGAACTCTACTATTGCCTCCCGGCCCTCGAAGAACTCGTCGCGGTTGCGCCACTTGGAATCCGGCGTGTACGCCAGCGACACCTTCTCGGGGTCGCGGGAGTTCCAACCATCCTGGGCTGCCTTGACCTTCTGCCTGGCCGTCTCCTCCGTGAATGGAGGCGCCGGCGGTCTGGTCTGCTGCTCCATCTGTCTCTCCTTCTCTTCGCCCTCTCCAGATCTTTTCACAAACCGGCCGGCGTTACCGGGACGGTTTCTTCGCCAAGCGCGGCGTGCGGTTTGCCAGGTAGATGCCGGAGACCACGAGGGCGGCGCCGACGAGGAGCGGCGGGCCGAGGCTCTCATCCAGGAGCAAAGCCCCGATCACGACGGCCGCGAGCGGTACCATGAAGATGTAAGAGGCGACCCGGCTCGCCTCCCCCGCCCGTACCAGCCCGAAGAAGAGCAGCCACGCCAGCCCCGTACCAATGAACGCCGAGTACAGGATGCTCGAGACCATAGGTACGGTCCAGGAGATCTCCGACGGGCTCTCCAACACGAACCCGAGGCCCGTGAAAGCGACCCCGCCCGCCAGGAACGGTATCGCCACGGCCCAGAGCGTCGAGATCCTGGCCTCGTACTTCTTGAAGCCAACGGTCCCAAGCGCCCAGGACAGCGCGGAGGCCACCCCGCAGGCCACGCCCACCAGCGTAACATCCCCAGCGGCGCCGAGCAGCCCCGCCGAGCTTACCGCCACGATACCGGCAAAGCCGAGCAAGAGGCCGATGACCTTCGTGGGCGTCAACGACTCGCCCAGGATCGCCCAGGCGAAGACGCCAACGAGGATGGGCTGCAGGTAGATCAGAACGGCCGCCGTCCCGGAGGGCAGATACAGTATGGCGAAGGTCTGAAACCCGACGAACAACGCCACGTTGAACACCGCCAGAAACCCGAACACCCGCCAGTCGCGCCGGAAGTTCAGGTCGCCGCCCCACACGGACGCTATGGCGGTCATCAGCACCCCGGCAAGCAACGCCCGCCCCCCGACGAAGAGAACCGGTGGCGCGTCCTCCAGCCCGACCTTCACCACGGAGAACGAAGACGCCCAGGCGATCACGAGCACCACGAACCCCAGGACGCCGAAACGCCGCTTTCCGAAGAGCCTCAAATCAGGTCGAGCTTGTACGACACGGAAGCTTCAAAGCCCTCTCAGCTTACTACGCACCACCGAACAGGGACCCATGGCAAACCGAGGGCCCCTGTTCGGTTTGCTGGACGCTAACGACCCTCTACGCGTAGAAGTTGCGGACCCAGCGGTGGTTCTTCAGGAGTCGTACCTGATCCTCCGGCAGTCCCTGGCCGTCGCCGACGCGCATGTTGCGTTCCACGTTGCGGACGGAGCGCATACCCGGGATCACGGTGGAGACCGCAGGGTGGCTGAGGATGTACCGCAGCGCAATCTCGGCGATCTGGTCCTCGCCCGCCCCGAGTTCGGAGATGATGGCCCGAACCCGCTCCTGGACCTCCTGTTTGCGGTCGTCGCGGAAGTAGTGGTTGCGGAAGTCGCCCTCGTCGAACTCCGTCTCGGGCGTGATGTTGCCGGTGAGCGCGCCCTCG
>JACDFX010000349.1 GCA_013815575.1 Rubrobacter sp. | reverse complement strand
CTACATGATGGGCCGCGTCGTCTCCCGGCTGCGGGAGGCCGGCCTGGACGCCGTCGGCGTGGTCAGCCCCGACCCGGTTGTGCTGGACGAGGCCCTCAGGCGCGGCGCCACCCCGCTCGTGCAAGAGAGCCGGGGGCTGAACCCGGCCCTGGAAGAGGGACGTCTGTGGGCGACAGAGAACGGGGCTGCGGCCCTGCTCGTCCTCCCGGCGGACCTGCCCCTGATCGAGGCCGAAGACGTCAGGGCCGTGCTGGACGAGGCCGCCGGCGGGGCGCCGGTCGTCATAGCACCCGACGGCGCCCGCTCTGGCACCAACGCCCTGCTTCTCAGACCGCCGGACGCCCTGCCCTTCCACTTCGGCCCGGACAGCTTCGAGGCGCACCTCCGCGCAGCCCGCGACCGCGAAGCGGAGGCACGGGTCTGCGAGAACCAGCACCTCTCCTTCGACCTCGACACGGCGGGAGACCTGGCGAAGTACAGGGGAGAGGGGACCGGGGGGGCGTGAAGGGGATCCAGCTCATACCCGTCGAGGGCTTCCCCGAGGTCCGCCCGGGCGATGACCTCGACGGGCTCGTCGCGGAGGCCGTCGGAGACACCCTGCGCTCCGGGGACGTGCTCGTGGTCACGCACAAGGTCATGAGCAAGGCTGAGGGCCGCCTCGTGGACCTCGCGACCGTGGAGCCCTCCGCGCTGGCGAAAGAGTACGCGGCCCGGTGGGGGAAGGACCCGCGCCAGATCGAGGTGGTCTTTCGCGAGAGCCGCCGCGTCGTCCGGATGGACCGCGGCGTAGTCATCTCAGAGACCCGCCACGGCTTCGTGTGCGCCAACGCCGGCGTGGACGCCTCCAACGTCCCCGGCGGGGACACGGTCTGCCTCCTGCCCGTGGACCCGGACAGGAGCGCGGCAAAGCTCCGGGCGGCCCTGCTCGAACGGCTCGGCGTGGAGGCGCCCGTCGTTGTCTCTGACTCCTTCGGTCGGGCGTGGCGCTTCGGCATAACGGATGTCGCCATCGGCGTCTCTGGTATGGATCCGCTGGCCGACTACCGCGGCCGGAACGACCCGCACGGCTACCCGATGGAGGCGAGCGTGCTGGCCGTCGCAGACGAGCTCGCCGCCGCCGCCGAGCTGGTGATGGGCAAGACCGACGGCGTCCCCCTCGCCATCGTGCGGGGCTACGCCTACGGCAGGGACGGCGGCACCGGACAGGACCTGCTCATGCCGCCCGAGAGGGACATGTTTCGGTAGAGGTTTCAGTAGTCAGGCTACAGGTTTCAGGCTTGTTTTTGGGTGTCGGTGGGGGTTGGAGACCTCGTTTCGTTGACGGGGCTGACGCTGCCGGGGTACGATGGTCGGCGTGCTAATTCCTCTGTAGGCGGCGGGCGACGATAGAGACGGTGACCAGTTGGTCCCTGTTCGCTCCGCCGTACCTCCGTAGCGTCCGATCCCACCCCGGCCGACGTCCGGGGAATACGTGCGCGGATGCTTGCAGGATGACTATCTCGCGTCCCTTTGTCCATGTCGAAGCGGCGCGTTCGTAACGAAGGCGGGACTTTCATGACCAGTTTGAGGGCTTATCCGGTGTACCTCGGTATCAAGGGGGCGTTCGCACTCTTTTTCATGCTGTGGGCGACCGTGGCTTCGGTGTACAGGATCGAGGAGGTGGGCCTCGACCCCTTGCGGCTCGTGCTGCTCGGCACGGCGCTCGAGGTGGCGGTCCTCGTCTTCGAGGTGCCGACCGGGGTGCTCGCGGACACGTACGGCCGGCGGCGCTCGGTTATCGCGGGGTTCTTGCTTATGGGGTCGGGCTTCGCGCTCGAGGGTGCAATCCCCACGTTCGCGGCGGTGCTGGCGGCGCAGGCAGTGTGGGGGGTGGGGTACACGTTCATCAGCGGGGCTCTGGAGGCCTGGATCGCGGACGAGGCCCCCGAGCGGAACCTGGGCCGGGTCTACCTGCGCGGCGAGCAGGCGGATTATGCGGGCTCCCTCCTAGGCGTGATCCTCAGCGTGGCCCTCGCTACCTACGCCCTGAACCTGCCGCTCCTGATCGGCGGCTTCCTGACCGTCGGGCTCGGCGTCGCGCTCTTCTTCACGATGCCGGAGCGGAACTTCGATCCGTCCCCGCGCGAGGGGCGTTCCTCCTTGCAGCAGGTCAGGGCCACGGCGCGGGGCGGGGTCCGGCTCGTGCGGGCGCGTCCGGTGCTTCTGATCCTGCTCTCCGTCGCCGTCTTTACGGGGATGAGCGAGGAGGGCTTCGACCGCCTCTACGCGAAGCATTTTTTGGACGGGCTCGGGCTGCCTTCTCTTGGCGCTCTGGATTCCGTGGTCTGGTTCGGGGTCATAAACGCGGGGGCCCTGATCTTAAGCTACCTCGCCGCCGAGGTCGTAGGCCGGAGGCTGAACGTCGGGGAGGCGGCCGTGGCAGCGCGCCTGCTGCTCGTCCTCAACGCCTGCACCATCGTCGGGATGCTCTCTTTCGCCCTGGCCGGAAGCTTCGCGTTCGCCCTCGCGGCGTTCTGGTTCGCGAGCCTCGCCCGGACCCTCGCCGAGCCGCTCTACCTCACGTGGCTCAACGAGGGGCTCGAACCCCGGGTGCGGGCCACCGTGCTCTCGATGGGCAGCCAGGCCGGCGCCTTCGGCGAGGCCTCCGCGGGGCCCGTGATCGGGGCCGTAGGCAACCTCGCCGGCGTCCGCACCGCCCTCACCGCAGCTTCCTTAATCCTCTCCCCGGCCCTCTTCCTCTACGCCCGCGCCATCCGCCACCAAGGCAAACCTGCCCTCGAAGACGAACCCGCCCCCAACAAACGCGCCTGAAGGGGGCGGTCCGGATCGTCCGGGAGACTTCACCTCCCCTCGCGAAACGCCCCTGCAATCCTCCGTTGCCACTGTCGAGCCGTACCTCTGGCGTGCCTGACCGTCATCGCGTGTCCGCCCAACTACAAACCGGCGCGGGTTTAGGTTTCGTGCCCGGGTTGATAGAGGGGTCTCGAGGCTGGAGTTGGCGCCGGTGTAGCGATCGCGTGTTCGTGCCATCCTCACCGTACTATCCCTCAGAGCTTGACGGCGGCAGTATAGGAGTCAAGTTCTTGTAACCTTATTCGGCATTACCACATGTTGCGGTGGCCTAACGCGGCCAACTGGCCGCGTTAGGGCGCTGAGCGTTTCAGCGGCTCGTCTTGTACGAGGGCCTGGATGCAGACTTAGAGGAAAATGCGCCTTTCACGCACTCCGGTGAATAGCAACTGTCTTCTATGTCAAGTAGGATCGAGCGG
>JACDFX010000348.1 GCA_013815575.1 Rubrobacter sp. | reverse complement strand
GTCGTCCCTGGCGTAGACCCGCACGTGGGTTAGCACGAACCGCGACACAAAGACCGGCGGGCCCTTGAGGCGGGGCGGGACCGGGTGCAACTGTCGCAGGTAACACCCGGAGTTGACGGCCACGCAACGCCGGCCGGCCGGCCGCTCCACCTCCTCCAGCGAGGGCAGGTGCGTGTGGCCCGAGATGAAGACGTCCACGGTGGCCGGGTCGAGGGAGGGGGACATGGGCGGGCCCGCCCTTCCGGCCAGGATCTCCCGGATCTTCGCCCGCGAAGCCTCGGCGGGCGAGGGGCGCGGCCTCTCCTGGCGGAACCCGTCCGGGCTCATCGCGTTCAGGGTCCGGCGGACGACGTGCCGGACGACGAGGAAGAAGACCGCGAACAGGGCCACGGTGAAGAGCCCGAAGATGCCGATGTCCAGGAAAAGCTCGTGAACCCGGGGCAACCCGCCCGAGAAGAGCAGCAGGTACGCGGCGACGCGGTAGAGGGCGGAGGCCACGAGCAGGGGCAGGAGCAAGTAGGCGGCTACCTTTCCGACGAAGTCGTAGAAGTAGCGGCCGGCGACCCAGCCCGGTATCGCCACGAGCGGGTAGACCATCTTTATCTCCGAGAGATCCAGGCCAGGGGACACCTCGCCGTGGGGCGCCACGCGCCGGGTAAAGTCCATGACTACGTGGTGGCCGAGCGGCGTGTCCAGGCTGTCGGAGTAATCCTCGACGACGTTCACCGGGTCCAACTGGTTGCCATGCTCGCAGTAGACGACGCGACGTTCGCCGCCGACGGCTATCGACGCCAGGTAGCCGTAGGCGAACTCGTCCACCAGCCCGGCGGTCTTCAGGGTCTCCTGGATCCCCGGGTTCCACCAGGCTTCGGCGTCGTGGTTGCCCGGCAGGTAGACGACCCGCTTTCTCTCACCGGATCGGAATCTTTTCAGCGCCGCGAAGAGGTCCAGGTACTCGGCGCGGGACGTCGTCAGCGCGGCCCGGTTCGTCCCCTCCGGCGCCTCGCCTATCTGCAAGAAGTCGAAAAAGTCCCCGGCGAGGATAAGCTCGACCGGCCGCTTCAGCGCCGCCAGTTCCTCGAAGAGTGCCTCCAGCTCCGCGGGCGACTCGAACCCGTCGCACCCGGGGTCCCCCCCGATGTGGGAGTCCGAGACGGAGACCATCAGCGTGTCCTCCGGCAACTCTGGCACCCGCCAAGTATATCCAGCGCGAAACCACCGGGTTCCCTGCCTCGGCTACGCCGTGCTAGGCTTGCGCGTGTCTCGGTCGCTAGATCTCAAGGAGGATCCATGGATTACCGGCGTCTCGGTCGCTCGGGGCTGTTCGTCTCGTCGTTGACCCTCGGCACGATGACCTTCGGCGGGAGCGGGCCTTTCAACAAGGTCGGCTCTACCGACGTTGCGGGGGCCACCCGGCAGGTGGACATGTGCCTGGATGCCGGGGTCAACCTCTTCGATACCGCGGACATCTACTCCAGCGGGGAGTCAGAGGAGATCCTGGGCGGGGCCATCTCAGGCCGCCGCGACCGGCTCTTGCTTGCGACGAAGGCGCGCATGTCGGTCGGCGAAGGCCCAAACGACGCCGGCCTCTCCCGCCACCACATCATTCGCCAGTGCGAGGCGAGTCTACGCCGCCTCGGCACCGACTACATCGACCTCTACCAGGCCCACGAGTGGGACGGCGCGACGCCGCTCGAAGAGACCCTCGAAGCCTTCGACACCCTCGTCCGCTCCGGCAAGGTCCGCTACATCGGCTGCTCCAACTACGCGGGCTGGCAATTGATGAAGGCGCTCGGGGTATCCGAGCGGCACGGCTTCCAGCGTTACGTGAGCCAGCAGATCCACTACACCCTCGAAGCCCGGGACGCCGAGTACGAGCTAGTCCCCCTCTCGCTCGACCAGGACTGCGGCATCCTGGTCTGGAGCCCGCTCGCCGGCGGCCTCCTCTCCGGCAAGTACCGCCGCGACAAGGACGCAACCGAAGGCCGCCACGTCGAGGGCTGGGACGAGCCACCGGTGCGCGATTCGGACAAGCTCTACGACACCATAGAAGTGCTCGTCGAGATCGCCGAAAGCCACAGCGTCTCCGCGGCCCAGATCGCCCTGGCCTGGCTACTTGGCCGGCCCGGCGTAACCTCCATCGTCGTCGGCGCCCGAACCGACGAACAACTCGCAGACAACCTCAAAGCCGCCGACCTGAAACTGTCGGAAGACGAGCGCAAAGGCCTCGACGACGTCAGCGCCCCGCCGCTCATCTACCCCTTCTGGCACCAGCTAAAGACCGCCTCCGACCGCCTCGGCCCGGCCGACATGCCGCTGTTGGGCCCATACTTGTAAGGGGCCTGGTGGGGCAGGGCGAAGGCCGGGTCATCACGGGCGTATAATTCGGGCGTGATCGTGGACAACGCCATCTACGTGGACGGCCGTCGGGCCGCCGAACCCGGGTCTCTGTATGAGACCTACAAGGCGTGCCGCACCCAGAAGGGTGTTGCCTGGATCGGCCTGTACAAGCCGACGGCCGAAGAGTTCGAGTTCGTGGCCGAGGAGTTCGAGCTGCACCCCTTGTCCGTCGAGGACGCGTTGGATGCCCACCAGCGGCCGAAGCTGGAGCGTTATGGCGAGACGCTCTTTATCGTGCTCAGGCCGGCGCGTTACGTGGACGAGTCCGAGAGGGTCGAGTTCGGGGAGACGCACGTCTTTGTGGGCAAAGACTTCGTCATCACGGTGCGCCACAGCGAGGTGCCTGACCTGGGAGAGGTGCGGGGGCAACTGGAGGCGGACCCGGAACTGCTCAGGCGGGGGCCCGAGGCCATCCTGCACGCCATCATGGACAGGATCGTGGACGACTATGGCCCGGTCGCGGACGGCCTGGAGAACGACATCGAGGAGATAGAGGCCCAGGTCTTCGGGGGGAGGGCCGACGTCTCGCGGCGCGTCTACGAGCTCTCGCGCGAGGTGATCCAATTCCAGAGGGCCACGGACCCGCTGAACGACGTGCTCGGCGCCCTGATGCGGGGAGACACCATCGAAGTCGACCCTGAGGTGCGCCGCTACCTCCGCGACGTCCAGGATCACGCCCAGCAGGTCTCAGACCGTCTCTCAGGCTACCGCGAGCTCCTCCAGAGCATCCTCAGCGTCAACCTGACCCTGGTCAGCCTCTCGCAGAACGAGCAGGTAAAGAAGATCTCAGCCTGGGCCGCCATCCTCTTCGCCCCAACCCTCATCGGCACCGTCTACGGCATGAACTTCGACCATATGCCCGAGCTGCACTGG
>JACDFX010000347.1 GCA_013815575.1 Rubrobacter sp. | reverse complement strand
TAACCCGGTCGGCGGCGGGCTGGTTTCAAACGGGCGCTGGACGGGGGTCCTGCTCTCGGACGTGCTGAAAGAAGCAGGGGTGAGCCGGGAGAACATCTCCCGCGCCAGCCAGCAGCTCGTCGGGCGTAGCGTGGACGGCTGGACTGGGGGCTTCAGAACCGACATCGCCCTCGACGGCCGTGAGGCGCTGGTCGCCTTCGGCCTGAACGGCAGCGAGTTGCCCGTCAAGCACGGCTACCCCGTGAGGCTCGTGGTTCCGGGGCTCTACGGCTACGTCTCGGCGACGAAGTGGCTTTCGGAGATAGAGCTCACGAGCTGGGACTTTGACGCGTACTGGATCCAACGCACCTGGACCAAGGACGGCCCCGTCAAAACCCAATCCCGACTCGATACCGTAAAGGGCGGCCAGGACCTCCAGGCCGGTAAAGTCCCCGTCGGCGGCGTCGCCTGGGCCCCCCACCGCGGCATCGACAAGGTCGAGGTCTCAACCGACAACGGTGAGACCTGGAATGAGGCCCGCCTCGCCAGCCAACTCCACCCCGACACCTGGCGCCAGTACGTCTACGACTGGGACGCCACACCCGGCTCCTACACCCTCCAGGTCCGGGCCACCGACGGCGAGGGCACGCTCCAGACCCCAGAAGAGCGCCCGCCCCACGGCGGCGGCGGCACCGACGGAGCCCAGGGCTACCACACCGTGGAAGTCACCGTGGCCTGACAGGGGCAAAAAGCCCCTCAGAGCGCCCTAAACTATAAGTTGAGGTTCAGGGTATAGACTGATCCTCCCTGGCGAAACCCCAGTTGTAACCAAAGTGTTTCCGGTACGTAACACATCCGTAACGTCGCGGCAAGAGCATCGTAACAGGTTAAGGGTAAGATTCAGATTAAACCGAGCCCCGACCGATGGAATCATTCCCCCCTCCAGATCCCATCGGCCGGGACGGTTATTTTTTATGCCCTTTTCCCCCGATTCCGGCGTCTCCGGGTGACGTTGGAGGGTGTGGCGGTTAGTCTGGCTGGCATGAGAGTACGGGAACTGCACGATCTGGCCCTCTCGCCGTCCGGGGCAAGTCGTCTCCAGAAAGAACTCGCCCCGAGGGTCGTCGCGGGGCCGACGTTGGATCTTGCCGGGGTAAGCCACGTCGCGGGGGCCGACGTCTCAACGCAAGGCGATAGGGCCTACGCGACGGTAGTCGTTGTGGACTTCCCCGGTCTCGCGCCGGTGGAGGTGCAGGGTTTCGAGACGGAGCTCTCGTTCCCCTACGTGCCGGGGTTGCTCTCCTTCAGGGAGATACCGGCCGTGGCGGGCGCGCTGGAGAAGATTCAGACGCCGGTGGACGCCGTGATCTTCGACGCCCAGGGCCTCGCCCACCCGCGCCGCATGGGCCTCGCCTCGCACCTCGGGCTGTTTCTGGACGTCCCTTCCATCGGATGCGCCAAGACCCGCCTGGTCGGCACGCACGAGGAACCCGGGTCCGAGAAAGGCAGCGCCACCGACCTCGTCCACCGGGGCGAGATTATCGGCAAGGTGCTGCGAACGCGGAGCGGGGTCTCGCCGGTCTACGTCTCTGTCGGGAACGGTATAGACCTGAAGAGCTCCGTCGAATTGGTCCTCGCCTGCTCCCCGAAGTACCGCTTGCCGGAGACCACCCGCCAGGCCCACGACGCCGCGAACCGTCTGCGGCGCGGGGAGCCCGTGGAAGGCTCGCTTTTTTAGGTTTCAGCACGCTGCGGCTTCATCTGCGTGATCCGGGAAGACGGGCGGCGTGCCGCTCAGGGGGCGGCGGGGTGGAAGTCGTCGGCGTCTGTGCTCAGCGCGATGTCCTTCTGCGAATCGAGGGCGGCGATCCGAGCGGTCAGGGCCGCACGGACCTTGGCGTAGGCGTCGCTGCCCAGGGTGAGCCGCCCAGGCGCAGGGCTGCGATCTACGGAATCGATCATCGCTTGAACCATCTTGATGGGATCACCTGGCACCGGAAACGCACCGGCTGAAAGGGCACGACGCACTTCGCCAGCCGGAGTATTGTCGTAGACGGCCATCGGCGGGGGACTGACAAGGCCACCACCAAAGCTTGTTTTGGCGGGGCCCGGTTCGACGATCGTGAACTCGATGTCGAACGGTGCGACTTCCTGGGCGACCGCCTCGACGAAGCCTTCGATTGCCCATTTGGTCGTGTGATACAGGCTGAAGTTCGGATAGGTAATCTGGCCACCCTCTGACGACAACTGTAGGATCCGGCCTCCGCCTTGAGTCCGCAGACGCGGCAGGGCGGCGCGGATGACCTGGATCGAGCCGATGACATTGGTGTCGATCTGATGCCGGATCTGCTCGTCGCTCACCTCCTCCGCAGCGCCGAAGAGGGCGTAGGCCGCGTTGTTCACGACGACATCGATGCGACCCATGTTGTCGAAGGCGCGATCGACTACCTGACGCACGGCCTCCGTGTCCGTCACGTCCAGCGTGGCCACCCACAAGCGCTCGCCATACTGAGCCTTCAGGTATTCAAGGGCGCTTACCTTGCGCACGGTCGCCGCCACGCGATCTCCCCGTGCTAGCAGGTTCTCGGTTAGCGCCCGCCCGAAGCCGGAAGAGGTGCCAGTGATAAACCAGGTCCTGGACATTTCTAATCTCCTTGGTGTGTATTTTAACTATCTAGGTAGATACTATACCGTAGAGTCCCTAGTTCGCAATGTTCTCGATCCAGTTAGGTACAATTAGGCAATGATGAAGCCTACCGTTCTCACCAGCAAGCAGCGTCAGTCGCGGGCCACGCAGAAGCGGCTGCTCGCCGCGGCGTTCGAGGAGTTCCAGTTGCACGGGCTCGCGGGCGGGCGCGTCGATCGCATCGCCGAGTTGGCGAAGTCGAACAAGCGCCTGATCTACATTTACTTCGGGAACAAGGAGCAGTTGTTCGACACAGTCGTGATGCGCAACCTCGAGGCGATGATCGAAGCACACGCAGTGCCCTTCCCCGACGACTTGCCGGGCTACGCCGTTGAGCTGTTCGACTATCTCGAGGACCGACCGGAGGTGCTGCGCCTGTTCGGGTGGCGCAACCTCGAGCGGACGGACACGTCCGAGGTCGAACAGGCTAACTACCGTGACAAGGTCGCCAAGATCGCCGAGGCGCAGCGCGCCGGGCGCCTCGACGTGAAGCTGCCCGCTGCTCACGTGTTCGCGTTCCTCCTCGGCGTGGTTCAGAGCTGGGCGATATCCTCGGAAGCCCTACGCGCCGCCGCCGGAGAAGCCGCCGACCGCGACCGCCGGCGCGAGAGCGT
>JACDFX010000346.1 GCA_013815575.1 Rubrobacter sp. | reverse complement strand
GTCACGGCCGTTCCGGGCGCCGCACCACACCATCTCGACCGCCGGGCTGGCCGGCGGGGGCAGCAACCCGCGTCCTGGCGAGGTCTCCCTGGCCCATCACGGGGTGCTGTTCCTGGACGAGTTCCCCGAGTTCGGGCGAAGGACGCTCGAGGTCTTGAGGCAGCCGCTGGAGGATGGGTACGTGACCATCTCGCGGGTTGCTGCGACGCTCAGTTATCCGGCCAGGGTGACGCTTCTGTGCTCCATGAACCCGTGTCCCTGCGGGTACGCGGGGGATAGTCGGCGGGCCTGTCGGTGTACTCCGGGGCAGATCGAACGCTACCAGGGCCGCATCTCGGGGCCCCTGATCGACCGCATGGACCTCTTCGTGGACGTGCCGCGCCTCTCTCGCGACGAGCTCCGCGACGGCACGCCTGCTGAGCCTTCGCGCCTCGTACGGGAGCGTGTAACCCTGGCGCGGCGGGCGCAGGTCGGGCGGCAGAGTTCGCCCAACTGCGCCCTCTCGGGGCGGCTGCTGCGGGCCGCGTGCGGGCTGAAGGGCGACGCAGAGGCGCTTTTCGCCCGGGCAATAGATAGGATGGGCCTCTCCGGCCGCGGGCACGACCGGGTGCTGCGCGTGGCGAGGACCGTGGCCGACCTCTCCGGTGAGGAGGACATCGCCGTCGAGCACCTCGCCGAGGCCCTCAACTACAGGAGATCATATGGCTTTGGCCGGTAGGGAGAGCGCCGCGTACCTCCTTCTCTCCCTGCTTCAGGCCAAGACGGGCGGCAGCCTCTCCAACCGTCTGGCGGGACGGGACGTGCGGGCGGTGCTTGAGAGGCCCGCCGATGAGTTCGCGCGGGAGATGAACCTGACGGAGAGGGCCGCGCGCGCCCTCGCCGAGCTCAGGGAGGGCTTTGACGCCTGCGCGCTGGTGGAGCGCTTGGCGCTCAAAGGGGTGCGGGTCTTGACGCGCGCGGACGAGGGATACCCCGCGCGGTTGGATGCCGCGCCCGACCCGCCGCCCGCGCTCTTTGTTGACGGGCGTCTACCGGAGGGTGGCTTCGTGGCGCTCGTTGGGTCCCGCAAGGCGACGCGGGCCGGGGTCGAGACCGCGTGTGGCCTCGGGCGGGAGCTCGCCGCGAGGGGCGTGTGCGTGGTGAGCGGGCTTGCGCTCGGGGTGGACGCGGCGGCCCACGAGGGCGCTTTGGCGGCCGGGGGCGCGACCGTCGGCGTGCTCGGGTGCGGCATCGACGTGGTCTATCCCAGGTCCAACAGGGAGCTTTTCCGGCGGGTGGAGGCCCAGGGCGCGCTCGTCTCAGAGTACTCGCCTGGGGAGCCGCCGCTCGCGTGGCGGTTTCCTGCGCGGAACAGGATCATCGCCGGCCTCTCGGATGCCGTCGTGGTCGTCGAGGCGCCGGAGAAGAGCGGCGCCCTCATCACCGCGCGTCACGCCCTCGACGCCGGTCGGGACGTCTGGGCCGTACCAGGGCCGCCCGGCTCCCCCGAGTGCCGCGGCTCGAACAGGCTGCTCGCCGACGGCGCCGGCGTCCTGTGGGACGTGCCCGAGTTTCTAGAAGCCGTAACGGACCACAGAGGGGAAGAGGGGGGCGGGTTGTCGCCAACCGGGCTGCCGACCGGGCCACCGACTGGTCCCGTCGTGAACCAGCACGAGATACCGGAGACGCCCGTGGGGCTGCCGGAGGGGGAGGCCGAGGTGTTGCGGGGGGTGGATTTCCGAGCCGTGGGGGCTGACGTCGTTGCGGGCCGGACCGGGGTGGAGATGCGGGCGGTGCTGAGCTCGCTCGCGATGCTGGAGCTTAAGGGTTACGTCGCGCGAGATGCGGCGGGCAACTTCTCGCGGCGGTCGGCCCCGTGAGGCGGACGCTCGGGTCCGTCTGGACGCGGTATCTGCGGGCCAGGGAGCGGTCGACCGACGAGATCGCCTGTCCCGTCGAGCGGCGGGCGGCGCAGCGGGAGGTGACGGTGCTGCGCGACAGGCTCGTTGCGAACTACTCGCCGCTCGCGCGGTACGTGGCGGGCAGGATCTGCGCGCGGTCCATCGGGACGGTCGACAGGGAGGACGTGATCTCCTGGGGTCTGTACGGGCTTCTCGGGGCCGTCGAGACCTACGATCCATCCCGGCCGGCCAAGTTTGAGACGTACGCGATCTCCAAGATCCGGTGGTCCATCTTGGATGAGCTGCGCAAGGCAGACCCGCTCCCCCGTACGGCCCGCCTGCGCGCCCAGCAGGTGGAGCGCGCCCGTTGCGAGCTCGCGCAGCGTTACGGCAGGTCGCCCACCGACTCGGAGGTTGCCGCAACGCTCGGGGTATCCCTTGCGGACCACAGGGCTTTCCTGGAGAGGGTGGCCCGTTCCAGGGTCGGGTCGCTGGAGGCCGGATGCGTCGGCGAGGGCGGGCTGCACGAGCTCGTGGCGGACCACCTCGCGGCCGACCCCGGGCGGGCCGTCGAGAGGTCGGAGCTGCGGGCGCTGCTCGTTCGGGCGATAGAGGGCCTCGGCGAACAGGAGCGGGTAGTCACCACCTTCTACTACTACGATGGGCTCACGCTGCGCGAGATAGGCGGCGCCCTCGGCCTGACGGAAGGCAGGATCTCGCAGATACTCAGGGCCTCGCTTATCCGACTCCGGCAGTCTCTCGCGGAGACGGCGCATCTTCAGGAGATCCTCTCGGTCGACTCCTAGTGTCGTCGCCGGCCGCACGCTCCACAGCCAGGACGCCCCCCGGACGGTGGGCCGGATCCTCGACGTCTTCCCACCCCACCAGAAGCAGGACGGTAAGAGAAGAACCACCAGATCTACTCGGTCATGCAGACCGGGGCGACTTCGGGACGCAGACGATGGACGCCGCCCTCGTCGAACTGGTCCACCGGAACACGACCTCTCGCGAGAAGGCCGGGCCACGGTCCTCCATGGCCGAATTGTTCAAGATTTTGGAGGTTTTGGAAGGACAGCCGGCCTATTTTCTAGATGCATGAGGCACCTTGTGCTAGTATCTTCCAGGTTTAGAACACGCACGCCCGCCAGAAGGTCCAAGAGACCCGGGTGGTGGTCCGTTCAGAGTATTTGAGGCGGATTGCGAGGCGCGGGCGGAGGATACCAACCACCAAAGAGAGGTAGAGTTTTGGAGAGCACAACCGAGCGGGTAGGCATACGAGAGCTGCTCCAAGCAGGGGTCCACTTCGGGCACCAGGCCAAGCGCTGGAACCCCAAGATGAAGCGCTACATCTTCGCGCAGCGCACCGGCGTACACATCATCGATCTCGACCAGACGATCACGCTGCTGGAGCAGGCCATGAAG
>JACDFX010000040.1 GCA_013815575.1 Rubrobacter sp. | reverse complement strand
CGCACGCTCCGCACTGAAGCAACGTGCGCGCCAAGGGCCTGCTAACCGCGGACCGCGGCGACCGCCTGGTCGAAGAGTTGGGCGAGGTCTGCCTCGCCGTCGCACCGGGTCCAGGTCTCGTTCGCGACAGCGAGGCACGTCAGGGCGCAGGCGACGATCGCCTGCGCCCGCGGATCGGGCGCGTCGCCGGTCGCCACGCCCAGGCGCACTTGAATATTCGGCACGAGAAGCTCCTGCCACCGCAGCTGCTTCTCGAGGTGGCCGGCGCGTAGCGAGGGAGTCCCGTATAGCATCTTCGAGATCGCCAGGGTTCTCTCGGGCGAGTACTCGGGGTCGAGGGCGAGCGACTCGAAGGCTGCGCGCAGCGCCTCCCACGGGGGCTCGCTCGCCGGCCGGGCCTCCAGGGCATCCCTCACGGCCAGCCCCGCCTCGACGAGGTTGCCGAGGACAATGTCCTCCTTCGTGCCAAAGTAGCGGAACAACGAGCGGCGCGAGATGCCGGCCTCGTGCGCGATCTGCTCCATCGTGGTGGCGTCGAAGCCCTGCTCGAGGAACAGGCGCATGGCGACGGCACCGATCTCGGTTCGCACCGCCAGCCGGGTGCGCTCCCGTAGCCCCGAAGTGCCAGCGTCACGAACATCCACGGGGCGCAGCTTACCACAACTTGCACACAGTACCGTCTTGACACTTGGTGCCATAAGCGTCGTACGATGCAAGAAAGAGACCCGCCCACCACCTCTGGAGGAGCCATGACCGACGTCGACTACCACGGGCAGACCACCCTCATCACCGGCGTCAGTTCCGGCATCGGCGTCGAGTTCGCGCGCGAGTTCGCCAGGCGGGGTTCGGACGTCGTGCTCGTCGCCCGGCGTCTGGACCGTCTCGAGAAGCTGGCCGCCGAACTCGCCACGACCCACGGCATTCGGGCCACGGGGATCCTGCTCGACCTCAGCCTCCCCGCCGCGGGCCAGATGCTTGCGGGGGAGGTGGCGCGGCGTGGGCTCGTCGTGACGAGCCTCATCAACAACGCCGGTTTCGGCACCTTCGGACAGTTCCACACCGAGGACCCGAAGCGCCTTCAGGAAGAGATCAACGTCAACGTCGCCAGCGTCGTCGACATCAGCCGGGCGTTCGTCGGGCGGCTGCGGGTCGCTGGTACCGGGGTGCTGATCAACGTCGCGAGCATAGCAGCGTACCAGCCCATACCCAACATGGCCGTGTACGCGGCGACGAAGGCGTTCGTGCTGAGCTTCACCGAGGCGCTGTGGCAGGAGTCCCTCGGCACCGGGCTGCGGGTGATCTTGTTGTCTCCCGGCGCGACCCGCACCGAGTTCAACGACGTCCTCGACACGGAGGAGCCGACCAGGGGCGCCGCCTTTCAGACGCCGCGGCAAGTGGTGGAAACGGCGCTGCGGGCGCTCGACCGCCGCACACCGCCGCCAAGCGTCATCTCGGGCCTGCGGAACCGCCTGATGGCGAGCGCGGTCCGGCTGCTGAGTCGGCGGCACGCGGTGCTGCTCACGGCCTCCGTGACGGGGACCACCGACTAGCGGCGTCGATCGGCGTTCCGCGCCATTTCCTGCCACCGGCAGAAGCGCCGCCCATCGCCTGATGCGGTCGACTACTCGACCCACGTTGGAAGAAGGGACAGGAGAGATCTCCGGGAAATCGGCAGTACTTAAAGAGAAGAGGGCTAAAAGCTAAAACCTGAAGCCTCCAAAAAAACGAGCCCCCGGAGAGATCCGGGGGCCGTACCCATTTGAGCCTTGCGCGGGTATCCTTGTTTCTAGCACGTCCGCCTAAACAACCAGAGAGGCGGATTAGAGATAACCCAGGATCCCACTAGGGATTTAGGTGGGGCTAGGTCAGAGCCACCTCTCCCAGAAGATACCCGCGGCTACTACTGCTCGATGCGTCTATCTGGATCACCTCCTCTCGCGTGCTTTCGACTAGCGAGGATTCTACTACCATAAAAGACACGCGGCAAGAGATATTTTTCAAACTCTCGCTAGGACCCGTCCTGACCCTCGATCCGGAGCCGCAGCGCATCCAGCGCCCGGTTGGCGCTGCGCTCTCGGACGGAGTTTCTGGAACGGGCCCACGCCGTGAGGTCCAGCCTCTCTGCGAACGCGCCTCTCGCGTCGGCCACCCCGATGAAGACGAGCCCGACGGGCTTGTCCTGCGTGCCGCCGCCGGGGCCTGCCACGCCCGTGACGGAGAGGCCGTAGTCCGAGCCGGCGAGCTTTCGGGCGCCCTCAGCCATCGCGCGGGCGACGGGCTCCGAGACGGCGCCGTGCTCTTCGAGCATCTCCTTGGGGACGCCGAGCAGGCGCTCCTTGGACTCGTTCGAGTAGGTGACGAAGCCTTCTCCGAAATACTCGGAGGAGCCGGCGACGTCCGTGAGGCGTTTGGAGATCAGGCCCCCCGTGCAGCTCTCCGCCAGCGCCACGGTCGCGCCCCGTTCCCGCAGGAGGCTGCCAACGGAGCTCTCCAGGGTCTCCTCGTCCTCGCCGTAAAAGTAGTCGCCGAGGCGGTTCAGGATCTCCTTCTCGACGGGAGATATCTTCTGGTGCGCCTCCTCCTCGGTGGCGGCGCGGGTGGTGATGCGCAGGCGGACCCGTCCCTGGCCGGCCAGCGGGGCGACCGTGGGGTCGGCGGCGTCCAGAAACTCCTGGACCTGCTCCGCGAGGGCGGACTCGCCGATGCCGGCGAAGTGGAGGGTCTTGGAGACGATGGAGCCGTCGCTGCGGGCCCGGATGAGGGGCGCGATGGTCTCCTCGAACATGCCCTTCATCTCCGAGGGGACACCGGGCATGGTGGCGAAGAGCGTCCCCTCCCACTCGACGAGCGCCCCCATGGCCGTGCCGAGCGGGTTCGGGATGAGCTCCGTCCCTTCGGGGAAGAGCGCCTGCTTGTAGTTAGACGGCGTCGGCTCGCGGCCGAACGCCGCGAACTTCTCGTCCACGTGCGCGCGGGCCCTCTGGTACTCGACCATCGGGCGGCCCGTCAGCAGGCCCAGGCACGCGTTGGTCAGGTCATCCGAGGTCGGGCCGAGGCCGCCGGTAGTGACGACGAGGTCGGCCCGCGAGGCGGCGTCACGAAGGGCGCCGACGATGCGGTCGGTGTTGTCGCCTACCGTGGTGTGGCGGTAGATACCCACGCCAAGGCCGGCGAGCCTGTTGCTGATCCAGGCCGTGTTCGTGTCTACGAGGTCCCCGAGCAGCATCTCGGTCCCGATGGTCACTATCTCCGCGCTTCTTAGGTCTCTCTGTCCGTTTTGCATCTGTTTATTCTACAATCCGCCGGATGAAAGACCGTAAAAAGATCTACCCCAAAGAGGCAGCCGACGTCTTTGCCCGCGAACGCCTCTCCGCCAGGCGCTACGGCCACACCTTGAGGGTCGCCGACACGGCGGAAGAACTCGCGCGGGTCCACGGCATCGACCCCGATCGGGCCCGCCTCGCCGGCCTCCTGCACGACGCCACCCGCGAGTTGTCCCCGGATGAGTTCCTGCACCTGGCCCAGAGCTGGCGCCTGCCCGTCGGGGAACCGGAGCGGGAGAGCCCGAAGCTCCTGCACGGCCCGGTGGCCGCGGAGCTGGCGCGCCGGGAGCTCGGCGTGGAGGACGGGGAGGTCCTGGACGCGATCCGGGAGCACACCACCGGTCGTCCGGAGATGGGCCCGCTGTCGCTGGTGCTGTACGTCGCGGACAAGGTGGAGCCGGCCCGGGACTACCCGAGCGTCGGGCGTTTGAGGCGGTTATCCCGGGAGGATTTGCGCGGGGCGGCCGCCGAGTCGCTGCGGCGGTCCATCGCCCACAACGAGGAGCGCGGCCGTCCCACGCACCCGGCGAGCATCGCGACGCTCGCGTGGCTAGAGAAGACCGAGGAGGGCGCGTAGCGACGGGTTGAGCTGCAGGATGGCGTAGAGCGCCACCATCAGCGCCCCTAAAGCGACCGCGACCTCCACCGCCCCGCCGGACTTTATCCCCCCCGGCAACAACCGGAACGGCCTGCCGAACGGCCACAGCAGCGGGACGCCCCTGGTGTTCAGCGCGTCGGCGAAGACGTGCGAGGCGTAGCCCGCGACGAGGGCGAGGGAGAGGTTCGGGTAGTCCCCCAGGAACAGGTAGATCGGCAGGCCGAAGAGCAGGGCGCCCAGGATCGAATGCGTAAGCGTTCGGTGCCCGACCGTCCGTACGAGCACGAACGAGGCCGTCCGCAGGGCCCAGCTCAAGGGCCGGCTCAGAAGGTTCAGCACGGGGTTCTTCGATTTACTGAGGCCGTTGCCTAGGGTGCTGCGAGGGTTGTCCACGTCCGGCAGCCAGGCCGCCACGATGGCCGCCGGGTAGACGTATACGGGCGGGTCGGCCCCCGTCACCAGGGCCGCGCTGGCGAGAGCCGCGATCCCGAAGACGGCGTGTGTAGTCCCGTTCATCCGCGGGCTAGTCTAGCAACTCCCCAACGACCCCGGTTCGGCTTCCTTCTATACTTGCTGCACGCGAAGGGGGAGAGCAAATGGAACCAGATCACCTGGAAAGGGCGATCTCATATCTACGCGCCAGCGGCGTCGAGTTTGACCCCGGGCTTTCGGACGAGGAAGTCGTGGAGGTGGAATCTGCTTTCGGCCTCAGGTTTCCGCCCGACCTGCGCGCTCTGCTGCAAGCGGCTCTTCCGATCTCGGAAGGTTTTCCCGACTGGCGAAAGGGGAGCCGAAAGGATCTCCGGGAGCGGCTCGGGTGGCCGGTGGAGGGGGTCTGCTTCGACGTCGAGCACAATGACCTCTGGCCCGAGCACTGGGGCCAGAGGCCGCAAGGGACCTCCGACGTCCTACTTCTGGTCCGGCGGACGCTCTCCGCCGCGCCGATCCTGGTGCCGGTCTACTCCCACAGGTACGTACCGTATAGGCCGCACTCTTCCGGCAACCCGGTGTTCTCCGTCGTCCAGCTGGACATAATCCGCTACGGTCGTGACCTGTCCTCTTACCTTGGGGCAGAGTTCGGCTCTCCCGTCCCGAACATACCGTCGGGCCCGTCACGGCACACAGACCTCTGGGATCGGCTGGTGCTCGACAACTAGTGGCCGCGAGGCCGGGCTATCCTGAGCCCACGACCGTCTGCATCACCCGCAGCGAGTCCCGCGCGAAGCGACGCTGCAACCCCCGCGCGAATGGGTGACCCAACCTCGCCAGGGGATGGTTCGGGCGGGAGAAGGCGTAGAGGTCGTAGAAGACCGAGCCGTCACGATGCCACTCGACGGTGAAGCGCTCCTCGCCGCTCTCGCCGTGCTCGGGCAACGTTCCGTAGGCGAACCCGCGCTTGCGCACGCCACCGTCGTCCTCGGAGATCCCGTATACCACCCGGGAGAAGTTCAACGACCGGAACCCGTAGTGCCGGGCGAATACCGCGACGGTCGTTCCCACCTCGACCGGGGCGCCCGGCGGAAGCAGGCCGGCCCAACCGACCTCGAACATCCTCCACCCGCGCAGGGCGTCGACCGCCCGTCCGAACGCCTCCGCCCCCTCGCCGAGTTTCACGCGATTGTGGTCCACCGTGTAGCCCGGGATCTCCCCTGGCGCCTCCCGCGAGGCCCCGACCTCCGCGTAGGAGAACGACGCGTCCCTCTGCGCGTCGAAAGCGCGAGAGATACGCGCCTCGGACGGCTCCCGGATCAAGAACACTATGTTCCTTCCAGACCCGAACGAAACTTATCTCCCCGAGGAGCCGAAGCCTCCCTCCCTCCTGCCGTCCGTTCCGTCTTCCAACAGTTCGACCTCCACAAAGGCGGCGCCGGCGGCCCGGACGAGGACGAGCTGGGCTATCCTCATCCCCGGCTCGACCAGAAAGGTCTCCTCCCGGTCGTGGTTGATGAGGGGGACCTGGATCTCCCCCCTGTATCCGGAGTCTATGAGCCCCGGCGTGTTGACCAGCGAGATGCCGTGCCTCACCGCAAGCCCGCTTCGGGGTAACACGAGCCCGGCGTAGCCGGCCGGGATCGCGACGGAGACCCCGGTCCGCACGACCGCCCGTCTGCCGGGCGGAAGCTCCGTACCCTCCACCGCGCGCAGGTCGTAGCCAGCATCCCCCGCGTGCGCCCGCTCCGGCGCCCGCGCCTCGGGCACGAGAAGGCGAAAAGCGACGCGTAGGGGTTCTTCAGAGCTCATACCGCGGGCCATGTTAGCACCCGCGGATAAACGCTTCAGCCCGGGTGGGGCGATGATCCGCGGTATACGTCCCGCACCCGCCGGAGGAGCGCCCCGGCGGGTGCGAACCCGACGTCCGCAACCTCAAGCCTGAGGCCTTTACGCAGGTGCTATTCTTTGATCATGAGTGAAAAGAGACCACGCTACCTCGTAACCTCCGCGTTGCCCTACGCCAACGGTCCCTTGCACGTCGGCCAGATCGTTGGGGCCTACCTGCCCGCGGACGCCTTCGTGCGCTACCTCAGGGCGCGGGGGGAGGACGTGATCTACGTGTGCGGCACGGACGAGCACGGCGTCCCGATCACCCTCACCGCCGAGCGGGAGGGCAAGGACCCCCAGGACGTCGTCGACTACTGGTGGGCGCACATGAAGGAGACCTTCGCCCGCTTCGACATCTCCTTCGACAACTTCTCCCACACCTCGACACCCCTGCACGCGGAGAACACACAGCTCTTCTACCGCAAGCTCAAGGAGGGCGGCTACATCTCCGAGGCCGAGTCCAAGCAGATGTACAGTCCAACCGAGGAACGCTTCCTGCCAGACCGCTACGTAGAGGGAACGTGCCCGGTCTGCGGCTACAAGGAGGCCCGCGGCGACCAGTGCGACAACTGCGGGTCCTGGTACGAGGCCTACGAGCTCATAGATCCCCACTCCAAGGTTACGGGCGGGCCGGCGGAGGTTCGGGAAACGACGCACCTATACCTGGATCTCCCCAGGCTCTCCGAACGCCTCAGGGAGTACGTCGGCGGCCAGGAGCACTGGCGCTCTTCCGTCAAGAACTTTATCCTCGGGATCATAGACGGCGGCCTGGAGAAGCGGCCCATAACGCGGGACATAAAGTGGGGCGTCCCCGTGCCGGAGCCGGGCTTCGAGGACAAGCGCTTCTACGTCTGGTTCGACGCCTGCATCGGCTACGTCTCCTCCACGATGGAGTGGGCGCAGAACACCGGGGAGCCGGATCGCTGGCGCGAGTACTGGCAGGAGCCGGACACGAGGCTCATCCACTTTATCGGGAAGGACAACACGGTCTTCCACTCCCTAGTCTGGCCCGCGCAGCTCATGGGTGTTGGCGAGGACGGTGAGGAGCCGTTCGTGCTCCCCTACGACGTGCCGGCCAACGAGTTCATGAACCTCGAAGTGGTCGTGGAAGGCGAGCGGCGGGCGGTCCAGATGTCCACGAGCCGCAACCTCGCCGTGTGGCTGCACGAGGCGCTCGACCGTTTCCCGGCCGACCCCTTGCGGTTCTACCTCGCCTCCAACCTGCCGGAGACCGGCGACGTGGTTTTCTCCTGGCGGGAGTTCGGGACCCGGGTGAACTCAGACCTGATCGGCAACCTCGGCAACTACGTAAACCGCGTCCTCTCCTTTACGGAAAAATACGCCGACGGCGAGTCTCTGCGGCCCGAGTCTCTGCCCGACGAAGCCCGAGCCGTCCTCGAGGACTTCAAGGAGCTCGAGAGGCGCTACGAGGAGCGGATGCTCGCCCCGAAACCGCGCGAGGCGCTGGGCGAGCTGCTCGCCATGGGCCGCCGCGCCAACCGCTACTTCGACGCGTCGGCGCCCTGGAAGACCCGCAAGGACGACCCGGAGCTTACCCGGACGACCCTCTACGTCTGCTCCGTCCTGCTCGGCTCCATCGCCTACCATGCCGCCCCCTACGTCCCGGAGGCGATCGAACGGCTACAGACGTTCTTCGACGGGCCGGTTGCCCGGGTCCTGGACCTCGAGGAGTTGCCGGAGGCTTACCGATCGACCGGCGCGAAGCCGCTTTTCCAGAGGATCGAGGACGAGGAGATCCACGCCGCCGAGGAGCAACTCTCCCGCGCCGTGCGAGGAGAATAGACCTCCCGGACCTCCCACCGTCGGCCGGGCCTCCGCAGCGTGCGGGTTCGGTATTAGCCCGCGGTTTTCGGCCGGTCTTTGGGGGCTGAGACCCGGTAGCCGAGGGCGGCTATGACCAGCCCCGCCGCCGCTATGGTGAGGAGCGCGGTCCTCAACCCCACCAGTTCGGCGAGCCCGCCCACGATGGCGGGGCCGAGCAGGAAGCCGCCGTACCCGAGCGTGGTGACGACGGAGATGGCGGCCCCGGCCCGTTCGGGCGCCAAGTCCCCCGCGACGGAGAATGCTATGGGCGCGACGCCGGAGAGCGAGAGCCCAACCACCAGGAAACCGGCGACGACCAGCAGGGGCTCGCGGGTGACGAGGGCCAGGACCATCCCGGCGGCGGTGAGCAGTCCGGCGAGGATCAAGGTCCCCCGGTTCCCGAAGAGGCGCACGACCCCCGCGGTCCCGAGCCTGCCCACGGCCATCGCCGCGTAGAAGACGGCGACACCCGAGCCGCCGAGCAGCGCCGGCAGGCCCAGGGTGTCTCGCAGGTAGAGCCCTGACCAGTGCTCCATCTCCCCCTCGGAGCCAAGCCCGAGCAACGCGATTCCACCGACAAGTAGCAGCGGCAGGTACCGGTAGAGCCCGTATCGCCCCCCCTCTTCGCCCCTCTCTGGTGTGTTCCGCGTGCCGGCGGGGAATGGGGTCGTCGCGAAGGCCACGAGCAGGGCGGCCAGCGGGAGG
>JACDFX010000345.1 GCA_013815575.1 Rubrobacter sp. | reverse complement strand
CGACAAGGGTTCAAGCCACGGGGAGTCGCGCATCATCCGCCAGGCGTACTTCGAGGGGGCGGAATACGTGCCCCTGGTCTCGCGGGCTTATGAGCTGTGGGAAGAGTTGGAAGGGGAGACGGGCGAAGATCTCGTGACGCCGTGCGGGGGGCTCATGATCGGCCCCGAAAGCGGCGAGCTCGTCCCCGGCAGCGTCGCCAGCGCCGAAGAACACGGCCTACCCTACGAGATGCTCGACGCGGCCGACCTGAGACGCCGGTTCCCCGTCTTCGAGCCAGGCCCGGAGACCATCGCCCTCTTCGAGAAGCGGGCCGGCTTCGTGCGGCCGGAGGCAACCGTCAAGGCGCACCTCGGCCGGGCCGCTGCCCTGGGCGCGGACCTCCGGTTCGGGGAGCCGGTGGTCTCGTGGGAGGTTACGGAATGGGGCGTCAGGGTCCGGACGCAGAACGGCCTCTACGAGGCAGAGCGGCTCGTCGTCGCGGCCGGGGCGTGGGCGGGCGAGCTCCTTTCGGACCTCGGGCTGCCGCTGGAGGTTACGCGCCAGATCCTGTTCTGGTTCAGGCCCCGGGGCGGGACGGCGGCCTTCGCGCCGGATCGTCTCCCCATCTGGATCTTCGAGCCGGACGACGGCAACATGTTCTACAGTTTCCCCGCTATCGACGGTGCTGACACCGTGAAGGCCGCCTTCTTCCGGGCCGACGGAACCCCGGCCGACCCGGACACCATCGACCGCGAGGTCCACGCGAACGAGGTTGATTTCATCCGCCGCTACCTCGAACGGCACGTACCCTCAATGAACGGCGAGTTCGTCCGGGCCAAGACCTGCATGTACACCAACACCCCCGACCAGCACTTCGTGATCTCCACGCACCCGGACCACCCGCAAGTAGCCGTCGCCGCCGGTTTCTCCGGACACGGCTACAAGTTCTGCAGCGTGGTAGGTGAGATCCTCGCGGACCTCTCGACCAAGGGCGAAACCCGCCACCCGATAGGCCTCTTCTCCCCCGCGCGTTTGCCGTGAGCGTGGAGATCCGGCAGGCGGCGGCGGGAGACATACCCAATATCAGGGACGTGAACCGCAGGGCATTCGGCCGAGAAGTCGAGGCGTGGCTCGTGGACGGGCTACGCGGCGGAGGACACGCGAGGTTGTCATTAGTCGCGGAGGAAGATGGGCGGCTCGTCGGTCACATCATGTTCAGCGAGGCGACGATCCGGACGGAAGAGACCGGGGTAGGAGCCCTCGCCCTCGGGCCGGTTGGTGTAATCCCGGAGCGCCAGGGGCAGGGCATAGGCTCCGCGCTCATCCGGGAGGCCCTCGACCGCTGCGCGCGAACGGGGCACCGCATCGTCGTCTTGCTCGGCCATCCCGACTACTACCCGCGCTTTGGCTTTTCGGCCGAACGGGCCGGGAACCTCTCGTCCGCGTATTCCGGAGAGGCCTTCATGGCGCTGGAGCTCGTGCCGGGCGCCCTCTCGGGGGTGGCCGGAGAGTTCGAGTTCGCCCCACCGTTCGGGGCGGCGTCGTGACCCGGATCTTCGGTGCGGAAGAGACCGCCTCCCGCCTCCCCTACGCCGCGCTCGCCGATGCCATCCGCGAGGTCGTCCTGGCCCGCTCCTCGGGCGGCGTCCAGGCCCCGCCCCGGCTCGCGCTGCCCCTCCCGGAGGGCGGCGTCCTGCTCGTCATGCCGGCCTCGGACGCGGAGATCGCGATCACCAAGCTCGTAACCGTCCATCCGGGCAACGCTGGCCGTGGCCTCCCGACGATCCAGGGCGAGGTCGTCGTGATGGAGGCGGCGACCGGAGAGCGCCTCGGCCTCCTGGACGGCGCCACCGTTACCGCCAGACGAACCGCCGCCCTCTCCCTGCTCGCCGCCCGCGAGCTCGCCCCGCGGCCCGAGGGCCCGCTCCTGGTGGTGGGCGCGGGCACGCAGGGCCGCTCGCACCTCGAAGCATTCGTCGAAGGCCTGGGCATCTCGAAGGTCTTCGTGACCTCCCGCACCCATGAGGGCGCGGAGGCCCTGGCCGGGCAAGCGCGAGGCTTGGGCGTGGAAGCCGTGGTCGTGGGGCGTCCGGAAGAGGCGCTGCCCGAGGTCGGCATTATCGTCACCGCCACGACGAGCCGGGAGCCCGTGCTGCCGGAGGGCGTGCGCAGCGGCACGTTCGTGGCGGCGGTCGGATCCTTCGAGCCGGAGGCGGCGGAGTTGCCGCCGGGCCTGATCTCCGGCTCCATGGTGGTCGTGGACACCATCGAAGGGGCAAGAGAAGAGGCCGGAGACCTGATCCGGGCCGAGAAGGCGGGCGCGTTTAGCTGGAAAGACGCCACGGCCCTCGATGACGCCCTCCGCGACCACGAACTCCCGATGAGCACGGTGGTCTTCAAAAGCGTCGGCAACGCTCTCTGGGACCTCGCCGCTGCCCGCGCGGCTTTCTCCCGGTAGCTTTGGAGCCCCGCAGGGCGAACGGATTCTCTCCATAACGGCATCCCCGGATGCCCCTTGCAAAATGTGAAAGCGTGTACACTTGACGGCGAGGGGGATGCATCTAGACGACGTGGGAGGAGAGGACTTTGCGGGAGAACGTCATCGGATACAGGCCCCTGGCGGGTATCGCGGTCGGGCGCGAGAGCGAGGAGATGTGCCTGTTGGCGCGGCTCTTCAACGGCTTCGCCAACTCGACCCGGCTCTCCATCTTGCTGCTCCTCGTGCAGCGGGGCGAGATGAAGGTCGGCGAGCTTGTAGAGGAGCTCGAAGCCCCGCAACCTCGCGTCTCGGACCACCTTCGCTGCCTCTCCGGGTGCGGGTACGTGCAGGTCAGGCGCGAGGGCCGCAACGCCTTCTACTCCGTCTCGGACGAGCGCATCCTGACTATCCTCAGCCTCGGCGAGGAACTGCTCCACGACAACCGTGACTGCCTGGAAGACTGCGACACCATAAAGTAGGACCGCTAGGCAGACTCCCGGAACACCCGAACGAACCCCTTCAGGCGGTCGTCGGAGGGTGCGAGTACTTCCAGTAGACCAGCACCAGCAGGATCACAAGCCCCACGGCCACCGCCCCGAACCGGAAGAGCTCGTCGTTTGTCATGAAGGCCCGGATCAAACCGTAGAACAGCGTGAAGACAGCCCCAAGAACCGCGCCCTCTCCGATTACGGGCAGGCCGCTGATCCAGACCAGGCTCGCCACCAGCAACAACACCGCGACACCGACGGAGATTGACGCGACCACCAGATTGTAGTTCGAGATATCTCTCTGATAAACCTTCTCAGCTTCCCGGTACTCTTCCAGCTTCCTCTGCTCCTCCGGGGTACGC
>JACDFX010000344.1 GCA_013815575.1 Rubrobacter sp. | reverse complement strand
CGAACTCATGGAGCAGGGGTTCCGGGAGTACGGCGATCTCGACTCGCTCGAGTCCCAGGTCGAGGACACCGGCGAGCAGGTCTGGGGCGTCCGGTACGCGATGGAGAAGGAGGTCCCGATACCGCTCCTCGCCCAGGCGGTCTGGGGCTTCTACGAGTCCCGTGACCCCGACCGTCCCTGGGCGAAGGCGGTGGCGGTCATGCGTCACGAGTACGGCGACCATCCGATCAAGGAAAAGTAGCGGACGCTCGGCTAAGGAGACGCATGACATACCTCCCGATAGAGGACCACGGGGTTATAGGAGATCTGCACACCGCCGCGCTGGTAGGTGTCGATGGGACTATAGACTGGCTGTGCCTGCCACGCTTCGACGCCCCGAGCGTCTTCGCCGCCATCCTGGACGACGAGAAAGGCGGACACTTCAAGCTGGCCGGTACAACCGGTCGCGGGTCCGAAAAGGAGACGCGGCATGACTGAAGCCTCGGTGGGGGATTTCGCTCTGCTATCCGACTGTCATTCGGCCGCCCTGGTAGGTCGAGACGGCTCCGTGGACTGGTACTGCGCGCCGCGGTTCGACTCGCCCTCCGTCTTCGCCCACCTCCTGGACGGGGAAGGCGGGCACTGGTCCATCCGGCCCGTCGGGGAGTTCGATGCCGAGCGAGCTTACCTGGAAGACACGATGGTCCTGCGGACGGTGTTTCGGACCCCACGGGGGCGGGTTGCCGTGACGGACGCCCTGGCGCTGGAGAGCGGTGCCCGGGGACACGACATCGGTGTTCGCGCTCCTCACGTCCTGTTGCGGAGGGTCGAGGGGGTCGAGGGCGAGGTCGAGATGGCGTTGGAGTTCGTCCCTCGCCCGGAGTACGCTCTTATCACCCCGCTCGTGTTACCGACAGAGACCGGGGTCGTCGCCCGGGGCGGTCCAGCTGAGCTTCAACTGGTCGCCGGATGTCCTCTGGAAGTCCAGGATACAAAGGCCACCGCCCAATTCACTACGAGGGCCGGAGAGGCCGCGGATTTCGCACTCATTTACCGTCGAGCGGCCGATCTCGGGGACGGCACTCTACCTTGTCCCGACGTCGGGGGGGAGCTCACAAACACCCGCGAGGGGTGGAGGTCCTGGTCGGAGTTGCACGGCGGCTACCAGGGGCCTTACGCCGAGCAGGTCCGGCGCAGCGCCCTCGTGCTTCAAGCGCTGACGTATGGGCCGACGGGCGCCGTGGTGGCCGCGGCCACCACCTCCCTGCCCGAGACGTGCGGGGGCGGCGACAACTGGGACTACCGCTTTGCCTGGCTGCGAGACCTGAGTTTGACGCTGCGGGCGCTGTGGATAGCGGCCTGCCCCGACGAGGCAGAGCGGTTCTTCCATTGGATAGATCACGCAATCGGTGGGCATCTGGTCGAGGGGCGGCAGGTGCAGATCATGTACGGCATCGAGGGCGAACACGACCTGACCGAGCACTCGCTGGAGCACCTGCGAGGCTTCCGGGGGAGCCGCCCGGTGCGGGTAGGGAACGACGCCTGGTACCAAAAGCAGCTCGACGTGCTGGGAGAGGTCGTCGACGCTGCGTACCTGCTCCGGGACCAGTTAGGTGATGAGTTCGACGATGTCATAGCGCGCTTGATCTCCGGTTTCGCCGATAAAGCCGCGGAGAGCTGGCATGAGACGGATGCCGGGATGTGGGAGGCCCGGGACGAGGAGCGGCACTACATCTCCGCGAAGGTGATGTGCTGGGTGGCGCTCGACCGCGCGATAAAGCTCGCCCCACGCCTCGGCGAGCACGCCGACACGAAGAGATGGGAGATGGCCCGCGAGGAAGTTCGAGAGGCCATCCTGGAGCGCGGGTGGAGCGAAGAGGCCGGAGCCTACACGGGTGCTTTCGGCTCGGATCAGCTCGATGCTTCGGTCCTCCTGATGCCTCTCGTAGATTTCCTACCGGCCACCGACCCCCGCATGTGGGCGACAATCGAGGCTGTCGAGCGCGAGCTGGCGGGGGATGGCCTCGTCCACCGCTGGGACGGAGACGACAACGGTTTCCTTATCTGCACCTACTGGCTCGTGGAGTGCCTGGCTCGCGCCGGGGAGACCGAGCGGGCCGTCGAACTGTTCGAGCGGACTACCTCATACGCCAACGACCTCGGTCTGCTCGCCGAGGAGGCCGACGCGGCGACAGGAGAACAGTGGGGCAATTTCCCGCAGGCCTTCTCGCACGTGGGGCTCGTCAACGCCGCCTGGTCCTTATCCCAGGCACGGGAGGCGACCGTGGGCTCCTCACCCGAACAAGATAAGTAAGAGAGAAACAATCGAAAGGAGAGAGAAGATGGCGGAACGCTTGCGGGACAAGGTGGCCCTGATCACGGGCTCGGACTCGGGGATCGGGCAGGCAACGGCGATAGGATTCGCCAGGGAGGGTGCCGACGTGGTGGTCAACTACCTGGAGGACAAGGACGGCGCCGAGCACACCCGCGAGCAGGTGGAGGCCGCGGGACGCCGCGCGATAGTGGTTCAAGCCGACGTGAGCGACGAGGATCAGGTCGGGGTCATGTTCGATAAGGCCCTCGAGGAGTTCGGCACGGTGGACATCCTGATGAACAACGCCGGGGTGGACGCCTCGGGCACGGAGATCGCGGACCTGTCCACCGAGGACTGGGACAAGACGATAAAGACCAACGTCTACGGCTACTTCTTCTGCTGCAGGAGGTTCATCAACGTCCGCAAGGGAGCGGGCGGGGGCGGCAAGATCATCAACGTGACCTCCGTCCACCAGGAGGTGTCCCGGCCCACCGGCGGCGACTACGACACCTCGAAGGGCGCGATCCGCAGCCTCACCCGCACCCTCGCCCTGGAACTCGCCCCGCACGGGATAAACGTCAACAACATCGGGCCCGGCATGGTGCTCACGCCGTTCAACCAGGGGGCCATAGACGACCCCGAGGTCCTCGAGGAGCAGGTCCAGAGCATCCCCATGAAACGCGCCGCCAAGCCCGAGGAGATCGCGGGCCTCGCCGTCTTCCTCGCCTCCGGCGAGGCCGACTACGTGACCGGGTCCACCTACTACATGGACGGCGGACTGATGCGGAACATGGGTCAGGGAGCATGACGCTCACGGAGCGGCGCCCTTCGGGGTTGAACCGGTAGTAGATGTCGTCTATCCGGCAAAACAAAACGGTCATAGCCTCTTCCAGGAGGCCCTCGAACGGCTGGACCTTTAAGCGACTAGGGAAGGAGCATTCATGAAGTTCGGAATCGTCGGGCTAGGACGGATGGGCGGCAACCTCGCCCTCCAGGCCCTGGAAAATGACCATGAAGT
>JACDFX010000039.1 GCA_013815575.1 Rubrobacter sp. | reverse complement strand
ATGGTGGCGCCCACGGGCCTGCTCGCCGGCTCGGAGGTGGCGCTGCTCGAGGTGGTACGACAGGGCTTCCCGGCCTTCCCGGCCTGGCTGTTCGCGATCATAGCGTGCATAGCGGTAACGAACACCTGCCTCGTCGCCCTGATAACGAACTCCAGGATCATGTACGGCATGGCGCGCGAGGGCGTGGTCCCGCGAATCTTTGCCCGCACCCACCAGTCGCGGCGCACGCCCTGGGTCGCCATCGTCTTCACCACGATCATCGCGCTGATCCTGATCGTCGGCGTCGGTGAGGCGGGCATTACCACGTTGGCCAGCGCGACCGTGGCGTTCCTTCTGGCGGTCTTCACGCTGGTCTGCCTGTGCGCGCTGGTCCTGCGCCGCGACAACGTTCCCCACGAGAACTACACGGCCCCGACGGTGATCCTCATCCTCGGGGTGGTGGTGAACGCGGCGCTTCTGCTCTACGTCCTGATAACCGACCTCCAGGGCCTCATCGCCGGGGATGTCGGGGCCAGGGAGAGCGTCATCGTGGTGTGCCTGGTGATGCTGCTCGTGGGGGTCGGGCTGTACTTCGTGAACAACCTCGCCCAACGCAGGCTGGACCCGTCGCTGAGACAGGGCGGACGGGAGGGAGGACCATGACCCACGTACTCGTCGCCACGGACGGCTCCGAGCAGTCGCTCAAGGCGGCCCGATACCTTCGCACCCTCTTCGGGGGCTCCACCGTCGAGAGGATCAGCGTCATCGCCGTCGTCCGGCCGCTGGCCGCCGTTCCCTTCGCCAGCGACTTCGGCGAGGAGCGGCAAGCCGCCCAACAGGCGGACGCGGACCCCGGCGGCTACTCGTTTCAGGAGGCGGCCAGGGAGGCCGTGGAGCGCGTGGCGCGAGAGCTCGCGGACATGAACGCCACGGTGGAGACCATGGTCCGCGGCGGCACGCCGGCCGACCAGATCGTGCGCGTCGCCGACGAGCTCGAGGCCGACCTCATAGTCATAGGGGGCCGCGGCAAGGGCGCGATGGAGGCGATAGTCCTCGGCAGCGTAGCCTACCGCGTCCTCCACCACGCCCCTTGCCCGGTCCTCGTCATGCGGTAGTAGCCCGCGTAAGCTCAACCTCCGGGTGGGCGGTTCTAGTCCTCGTGTAGACTTACGTCCCAAAGCGAGCAGACCGTGGAGGTTGTCGTGCAGGTGGTCAAGAGCCCAGCAGAGCAGAGGATGCTCCTGAGGAACGTAAGCTGGGAGACCTACGAGCGCCTGATCGCCGAGCGCGAGGAGCGCCGGAAGCCCCGTTTCTTCTACGACCGGGGGGTACTGGAGCTCATGAGTCCATCCGGCGAGCACGACGTGTCGAGCCGCCTCATAGCCCTTCTGGTAGACATGGTGGCTGAAGAGTCAGGAATAGACGTGGAGAACGCGGGATCCACGACGTTCAAGCGCGAGGACCTCGAACGGGGTTTTGAACCGGACGAGTGCTTCTACTTCTCGGAGAATGCCGCACGTGTCCGCGAGCTCGTGCGGGGCAAGGGTGACATCGTGCTCGATGAAGGAGACCCGCCGCCTGACCTCGTCGTGGAGGTGGACATCACGAATCCTTCGTTGAACAAACTGCCGATCTACGCCAGCCTGGGCATACGCGAGGTCTGGCGCTACGACGGCGGGCGGCTCTCGATTCTGCGGCTACGGGACAGAGAAAAGTACGCTGAGGCCGCCGCGAGTGGGTTCCTGACCGCGGCCACCGCGGAGACTTTGACGCGCCTGATCTCCGACGGCCTCACGCTCGACCGCCTGGCCTGGAGGAGAATGGTCCGGGCCAGCGTCTCCGATCCGGAAAACCGCCCCGACTAGGAGAGCGCCGCGAGCAGCCGGTCGTTCTCCTCGGGTCCGCCGATGGTGACCCGGCTCCACCCGACCGGGTAGCCTAAAGCTTCGCCCTCGCGCACGAGCACACCGGTCCTCTCGAAGAGGCCAGGCTTTGCGCCGACCATGACGAAGTTGGTGTGGGAGGGGACGTACTCCAGGCCCGCCGCGCCGAAGGCGTCCTGCACCCGCTCCCGCTCGCGTTTCATCTGGCGGGATCTCTGCGCAATGGCTTCGGGCTGGCCCATCGAGGCCGTCGCCGCGGCCTGGCCTGCCTGATTGACGCTGAACGGCACGTGGGCCCGCCAGACGAGGTCCGCGAGCCGTCTCGGGGCTAGACCGTAGCCGATCCTGAAGCCCGCGAGCCCGTGTACCTTCGAGAAAGTTCTTGTAGAGACTACGTTCTCGGACTGGAGAACCAGATCGTGGGATCCAACATACGTCGGGTCGTCCACGAACTCGTAGTAGGCCTCGTCGAGGATCAGGAGCACGTCGTTGGGCAACGCCTCCGCGAAACGGCGCACCTCGGAGAGCGGGAGGTAGGTCCCGCTCGGGTTGTTCGGGTTGCAAAGGATCACGGCCCGCGTCTCGGGCGTGACGGCGGCGAGCATCGCGTCCGGGTCGGCCCTGTGATGGTCGTCCAGCGGGATCTTGCGGATGTCCAACCCGACTACGCGGGCGGCGGAGGCGTAGAAGGGGAAAGAGGGCCACGGGATGACGACCTCACCGGGCCTATCCAGGATCTGCATGAGGTCGACGAGCGTCTCGCTGGAGCCGTTGCCGACGACGACGTTATCCGAAGAAAGCCCTGTGTTTGCGCGGGCTATGGCCTCGCGTAGGGGGTCCGCGTCGCGGTCGGGGTAGCGTCCGGCGCGGGAGAGGGTCTCGACGATGGCGGCCCTGGCTTCGGGGAGCGGGCCGAAGGAGAGCTCGTTCATCGTCAGCTTCACGAATTCGTCGGAGCCGTAGTCGACCGAGATCTCCTGCCGCAGCCGCGGCGGGTTGTACGGGCCAATGCCTTCAAGAACCGACCTCGTCTTCACGCGGCCTCCGATCTTCCTTCAGAAATAGCGAACGCCCGGAAAAGATAGCCTCCCAAAGCCCAAACCGCAACGCGCCTTTGTCGGCCACACGACCTCGAGTGGCAGGCTGAGATGCTAATGCACTATCTGGTTCAAAAACCGCTTCGTGCGCTCGTTCTTCGGGTTGTCGAAGAAGTTGTCCGGTGTCTCGGCCTCGACGATGCGGCCCTCATCCATGAAGACGACCCGGTCCGCGACGCGGCGGGCGAAGTTCATCTCGTGGGTGACGACCACCATCGTCATGCCGCCGCGGGCGAGGTCCGCCATCGCTTCGAGCACCTCGTTGATCATCTCCGGGTCAAGGGCGCTGGTCGGCTCGTCGAAGAGCATGATCTTCGGCTCCATCGCCAGCCCCCTGGCTATCGCCACCCGCTGCTGCTGCCCACCGGAGAGGCTTTCTGGGTATTTGTCCGCCTGCTCGGGGATGCCGACGCGGGCGAGCAGCCGCTCGCAACGCTCGTCGGCCTCACCCCGGGAGACGCTCTTTACGCGCACCGGGGCGAGCTTTATGTTCTGGGAGACGGTCATGTGCGGGTAGAGGTTGAACTGCTGGAAGACCATGCCTATCTCGGAGCGCAGCTTGTTGATGTCGGTCTCTTTGTCGTGGACGGGGAAGCCGTCCACCGTAAGCTCGCCTGAGGTTATCTCCTCGAGGCCGTTTATGCACCGCAGGAGCGTGCTTTTACCCGACCCCGAAGGCCCGATAACGACGACGACCTCGCCCTCTTCCACGGAGAAATCTATGCCCTTGAGGACCTGGAAGTCCCCGAAAAACTTGTCCACCCCGACGAACTCTATAATGCCCAATCGCTCTCCCGAAACCCTTTAAACGCACGGTGTAGAATAGCACAAGCACGCTAATTTCAGGAGGAGTTTTGGACAGTCTCTTCGACGCCGCGGACGGTGGCGAGGGCCGCGAGAAAAGGCTGGAAGACCTCGCTGCCCAGGTCTCCGTCTGCACGAGGTGCGACCTCGCGATGACCCGCACGAACACGGTCTTCGCCAGCGGCGACCCGTACTCGCCGCTCATGCTCGTCGGGGAGGGCCCCGGCGAGAACGAGGACGCCACGGGGCTCCCCTTCGTCGGCCGGGCCGGGAAGTTGCTCGACGACATACTGGCGGCGGTGGACCTCACCCGCGATCAGGTCTACCTAACGAACACGGTGAAGTGCCGGGCGGCGGTTCAGGAGGGCGGCAGGATGAAGAATCGTCCGCCCAGGACCACCGAGACCCGGGCCTGCAACCCCTACCTCCAGGGCCAGATGGAGGCGGTAAAGCCCGAGATCGTTCTCTGCCTCGGCGGCCCGGCAGCCAAGACCCTTATAAACAAAGACTTCAAGATCACCAAAGACCGCGGCAAGTGGTACGACCTGGATAACGGCGCCAGAGCAATGGCAACCTTCCACCCGGCCTACGTCCTCCGCCAGCGCGGCGACGACCTCGACAACACCAAGCGCCTCGTCTGGAAAGACATCCAGAACGTCTACGCCGAGTACCAGAAGGCGATGGAGGAACGCGAGTAACTCGATGGATGGGCACGTAAACGTTCTCATACCAGGATTTGACCTTGCCTGTTATGATTGCTCGCAATAGTAGTCTGAAACCGTTGTGGAAGGGCGCTGCATAACGTGGTAAGCACAGTCTCTGACAACCGTATGATGGACAGCATCGACAAGGACATCCTCAATTTCATTCAGCGCGAGGTGCCGCTGGAGCGAGAGCCGTTTGCGGCCATTGGGCGCGAGCTGGGGATAGGTGGCGACGAGGTCATTCGTCGCATCGAGGCGCTGAAGCGCGGGCGCGTTATTCGCCAGATCAGCGCGATCTTCGACACCCGAGTGCTCGGTTACCAGTCGACGCTCGTGGCCGCCACGATCCCGGCCGACAGGCTGAACGAGGGCGCGAAGGCCGTGAACTCCCACCCCGGCGTCACACACAACTACGAGCGCAACGACGAGTTCAACCTCTGGTACACGGTCGCCGTCCCGCCGGACTCCCGGCTCGGCCTCGAAGGCACCGTGGACGTTCTGCACCACATCAGCGGCGCCGAGAAGACGCGCATCCTGCCCACGCTGAAGCTGTTCAAGATCGGGGTGACCCTCGACATGAACAAGGGTGCCACCGCCAAGAAGGAGGCCCCGCAGTACGGCGAGTCCGACCGTCAGGGCGCCGACCGGAACATCTCTGAGGACGATAAGGCGGCCATAAAGGCGTTGCAGGAGGACGTGCCGCTCACGCCGCGGCCGTTCGACTTGTGGGGCCGGCAGGTCGGGCTCTCCCACGAGGAGCTTCTGGAGCGGGCGCACGACTTGAGGGAGCGCAAGATCATGCGCCGCTTCTCGGCCGTTCTCTACCACCGCAAGGCGGGCTTCCGCGCGAACGCGATGGGCGTCTGGGAGGTGCCCGAGGAGCGGATAGAAGAGGTCGGCAACGCCTTTGCCCAGTTCCAGGCCGTGAGCCACTGCTACGAGCGTCCCACCTACGAGGATTGGCCTTACTCGGTGTTCTCCATGGTTCACGGCCGCAGCGTCGAGGAGTGCGAGATGGTGCTGGACGCGATGGCCGAGGAGACGGGCCTCACCGAGCGCAAATCCCTCTACTCTACCCGTGAGTACAAGAAGACGAGGGTCAGGTACTTTACGCCGGAGATGGAGGCCTGGGAGCGCCTCTACGCCGGCGTGTTGCGCTGATCTAGGCCCCGGGCATCAAGGTTCGGGCTTCGGGTTTGCGGGGTCGGGTGTCCCCGTGCTGACCTGGGCGCTTCTGGTGGCGCTGGTCGCGGCGCTCCTGGCGGGGACGGTCACGGGGTTGACGGGGTTCGGGTTGGCGCTCGTCAGCACACCGTTGCTGCTCTTCGTGTACGAGCCGAGGACCGTCGTGGTGTTGACGGTGTTCTTTTCTATCTTTATCAACGTGGCTGTGGTGTGGGACTCCTGGCGGGAGGCGCGTCGTCCGCTGGCGCTCGCGCTGCTGTTGCCGTCGGCGGTTGGGGTGGTGCTCGGGGCCGAGGTCTTGCGGCTCGTAGATCCCGTTTATATCCGGCTGGCGGTTGGCGTCGTGGTTGTGTTTTCGGCGTTGTTGCTGGCTCGGGAGGTGCGGCTGCCGGGGGCTGAGACGCGTTGGGGGACGGTCGTGGCGGGGGCCGCGAGCGGGGCGCTCTCGACCTCCACGGGGCTCGCGGCGCCGCCCATCGTGCTGCTGCTCGCCTCGCGGGGGCTGCCCAAAGAGGAGTTTCGGAGCACTAGCGCGCTCTACTTTCTCGCGATGAGCGGGATCGGCCTGCTCGTGCTCGCCGGCCGCGGCCTGATCGAGGCCGGGGAGGTATCGCTCGGCGCGGCCCTCGTTCCCGCTGCCATCGTCGGCAAGGTCATAGGCACGGCCCTGCTGAAGAAGGTCTCCGAGAAGGCGTTCCGGGCCTTTAGCCTCGGCATCGTCATCCTGACGGGCGCTCTAGGGGTCGCCACGGCGCTCTGGGCGCTGGTCGGGTAGACCGGAACCTACCCGACCCGGACAGAGACCCTGTGCCAGGCGTTGTTGGCGTAGCCCTGGAAGTTCCAGACCTCTTCGATAGTCTCCGGCTGTGTCGCGCCCCCCGAGTCGGTCGCCCGGGCCACGATCTCGCGCGGCCCCGGACCTAGCTCCAGGGTTGCCTCCCAGAATCGCCACGCCGCCGGGCCACCTTCTTCCGACAGGGACGCTCCGGTCCAGGAGCGTCCCCTGTCCGCGGAGACCTCCACGCGCTCGACGCGGCGGTCGCCGCCGGCCACGGCGTACCCCCGCACCACGACGGGGCCCCGCGCCGGCGTCTCGCCGTTTTGCGGGGCGCAGGTCACGCAATTTAGAGGTATCTCGCCGAGCATCTCGCCCCCCGAGTAGTCCGCATTCTCGGCCGTTACGTGGGGCGGGAAGATCTTGTACTCGACGGCCTGGTAGTGGTTGTCCGACGGCTCTGCCCGGAGGGTTATCTCCGAGAGCCACTTGACGCTTCGCGCCCCGACGTACCCGCCGACCACCACGCGCAGGGGAAAGCCGTGCTCGGACGCCAGCGGCTCGCCGTTCATCTCGTAGGCGAGCAGCACCCCGTCCGCCGTCGCCCTCTCGATCGGCACGGAGCCGCCGAAGGGCTCGCCCGTCTCAGACTCCACATCCTTGTCCAGGCCCGTGAAGGCGGCGTGGCGGGCCGCGTCCTCTACGCCGGCCTCCCGGAGAACGTCGCGCAGGAGGACGCCGCCCCAGCGGGCGTTGCCGGCGGCCCCGACGTCCCAGGCCACCTTGCCCGGCATGGGGGTCCTCTCCATCAGCTCCCTGCGGCGGTTGCCGGCGCAGTAGAGGGTCGAGACGAGATCCGTTTTCGGGAGGCGCTGGATCTCTTCCAGCGATAGACTCAGCGGTCTCTCTACATGACCGGAGATCTTCAGGCGGTACTGTTCCGGATCTACTTCGGGCACGTCGCCGTGGTTGCGAACGTAGAAGGCGTTGGTGGGCGTGACGAAATGTTCCCGCAGCAGGCCCGGCGGAGTTTCGGCGTTGTACGGGTATTCCTTTGTGGTCTTTATCTCCGGGCGTTTTCGGAAAGGTTGCACGGGCTACTCCTCTGTCTTCGGGGCGCTTCCTTGCCTGGCCCGTTGGCGGTCCGAGAATCGAATCGCGGACTCCACCGAGATCAGGTGGGCGAGCATCGCCTCGCGGGCTGCCTCGGGGTCGCGCCTCTCTATCTCTTCGATGATCCGCTCGTGCTCGTCCAGGGAGAGACGGGCGCGGCCTGCGATGTCCAGGGTCTCACGCCGGCTGGTCGCCAGCAGGTCCAGAAGCGCGAACATCACCCGCACGAGCACGAGGTTCCGGGAGGCCTCCGCCACCGCGACGTGGAACCGGGCGTCCGTCTCGTCGAGTACGCCCGGGTCGCCGGCGTGCCGGTAGGCCTCTTCCACGATCCCGCGCAACCGCCCGACGTGGTGCTCGCTCCGCCGGCGCGCGGCCCACTGCGCGGCATGCGCCTCCAGCACCTTGCGGACTTCGAAGAGATCTCCAAAACCCTCGCCGCCGGGCGAGAGCCCTTCGGCGAGCACGCCGAGGCCAGCCGACACGCCCTCCTCCGGATCCGCGACGAAGTTGCCGGCGCCGCGCCGCGCCTTCAGGATGCCGCGTCCGGAGAGGGTCTTGACGGCGTCCCTAACCACCGTCCTGCTCACCCCGAATTGCCCGGCTAGCTCCCGCTCCGGCGGCAACCGGTCGCCCGGCGCAAGCTCGCCCGAGACGACGGCGTCGGAGATACCGGCGATCACCCTCTCGCTCAACGCCCCGCTCTCCGGGATGCGTCCTCGATCCGCGCCCAATTTTTACGCGCTGCGGTAGAGCTTGGTCATGGAGAACTCCCGGTGCCCGAGCGCCTCGGCCGAAGTGAGACGACCGTTGGCCGTGCGTCCCAGGTACTCCATCATCAGGTCTCCGGCCTCGGGCAGCGTGATCTCCCGGCCGAGCAACCCGCCCACGTCCACGTCGATGTGCTCGCCCATCGTCCTGACGGTATTCGGGTTGCCCGACACTTTTATGACGGGCACGATCGGGTTGCCGACCACGTTCCCTTGCCCCGTCGGAAACATGTGCAACACGGCCCCGCCCGCCCCCATCAGCGTGACGTGCTCGGCCGCCGCCGACGAGCTGTCCATGAAGTACAGCCCCGGCCCGTTCTGGGGGGCCTCCGCCGGCTTGAGTACCCCGATGACGGGCTTGGTCCCCGTCTTCTCGATGTTCCCGAGCGCCTTCTCCTCGATGGTCGAGAGGCCGCCGGCGATGTTGCCCTGCGTCGGCTGTGAGCCGAAGAGATCTTCCGACTGCGTCTCGATGAGCCCGACGTAGTCG
>JACDFX010000343.1 GCA_013815575.1 Rubrobacter sp. | reverse complement strand
GCCCCGAAGGCCGCGAGGTCCTTGCCCCGAAGCTCCAGCACCAGTCGCTCCGCCGTCTTCTTCCCGAGGCCCGGCACCGAGGCGAGCTTCACGACGTCGCCCCTGGCGACCGCCTCGGAAACCTCCGGCGGCGTCATGGTGGACAGCACCGAGAGAGCTAGCTTCGGCCCGACTTTGCTCACGGCCGTCAGCGCGTCGAACGCCGCCCTTTCCTCCCGGGCGGCGAAACCGAACAACAGCATCGCGTCCTCGCGGACCACCATCCGGGTGTGGATCACACACTCCTCGCCGAGCGAGGGCAGCGCCCGCAACGTCCCCAGCGACGCGGAGGTCCGGTATCCGACGCCCCCGACGTCTATGACGACACCCTCCGTATCCTTCTCTACCAACGTTCCTCTAAGCCTGTATATCATCGGCTAATTATCCCGTACGGCACGCTATTTCCCCACCCCCACCTTGCCTGGCAACCTGCTCGAAAAGGCGTGGGTGATGGCGATGGCGAGGCCGTCGGCGGCGTCGTCGGGGCGTGGGATCTCACGCAGGTTCAGCAGCGCCCGGACCATCTCCTGTACCTGGCGCTTGTCCGCCCGGCCGTAGGAGGTGACCGCCTGCTTTACCTGCAAAGGCGTGTACTCCGCGAGCTCGATACCGGCCCGGTAGGCCGCCAGCAGCGCCACCCCCCTGGCCTGCCCGACCGTGATCGCGGTGGTCACGTTCGTGTTGAAGAAGAGTTCCTCCACGGCCACGGTGTCCGGCCTGTAGCCCTCGACGAGCTGAGTAACGCCGTCGAAGAGGCGTCCCAGGCGGCGCGGCATCTCCCAGGTCGAGGGCGTGGTGATTGCACCGTGCTGGACGTAACGCAACCGGCTCCCCTCCTGCCGAACAACCCCCCAGCCCATCGTGGCCGTGCCCGGATCTATCCCGAGAATAGTATGTCCCCTGCCGGTCGCCACGAGCATGAACTAAGATTACTCGCTAAAGTCCCCGCCTGCACCCGTTCCTACATGTTGTGCAAACCCGGCCCCCGACCACTACGTCTCCGTCACCGCGTCTCAGCCCGACGCACGTACACACCTCACGCCTGGAGCCTGATGCCTGAAACCTCTCCTAAGGCAAGGTCTCGCAGGCACGCCCGTTGCCGTCGGGATCCAGGACATAAGGGTCCCCGGGCGCGAGGTACAGTTGGGCCTCTTCCTGAGTCCGGAAGTCCGAGCAGGCATAGTCGCCGGCCGGCGAGGCGGTCGTCGCCCGACCCGCCGTCGTCTCCGGTGCCGTGACCTCGGGCGCCGTGAGTTCAGGTGCTGTGGGCTCCGAGACGGTCGTTTCGCGCTCCGCCTCCGGCACCGCCTCCGGCACAGTCGACTCTGGGGCGGTCGTCTCCTCGTCGTCGGCGTCCGGCGGGGGATCCTCGGGCGGGGGTGTAAACTGGGGGACCTCGGCGACGATATCGTCCACCAGGTCCTCGCCCATGACCAGCTTCCAAGCGCCTTCGGTTTTGACCATGTCCTGCAGTACGGGCGCGTTGAGGATCGGGTCCGCCACAGGGTCCCCGTCCCTGGCGTAGAAGGTTCGGTCCATCTCGAAGGACGCCTCGTCTGAGACGACGAACACGCGGGTCAGGGAATCGAGCCTCAGGTAGCGGCTGCCCCAGAGCGGCTCGTAGAAAGTGAGCCAGTCGCCCAGGGTTACGTCCTGGGTGGAGGCGGGGTCGTACATCTCGTAGGCCTCCTCGTAGGCCTTCTGCTGAAAATACAGGTGGTAGACGCGCAGGTGGTCCGCGGGCGGGATCTCCCCCCGCCGATCCGAGAGAAGGTCCAGGCTCGCCCCCGAGCCGGCGAGACGGACCCCGAGGCGTTCGGGCGTGGTCCCGTTCGGCACCGCGAAGAACAGGGTCGAGGCGCGGCTCTGGCCGGCGCGCAACTCGGCGGCCTCCAGCGGCTCTTCCGGCCTATGGGTCCCCCCGGCAGCGTCCCCCAGCAGGGTTTCAGGACGAACGGTCACGGGGGACGCCGAATCGTTCGTGACCACGAAGTCAACCGCCACGAATTCCCCGCTAGGACTATCTTTCGAGGCGACGCGTTCGCCCGGCCCGGGCGCGTAATAAAGGATGTCCTCGTCCCGTACATCGAAGAGCCTGAGGGATACGTCCCCAAGGCCGACCCTCTCGCCCAGTCCCCCGTCGGCCTCCTCGGAGGCCAGAAGTCCGGCCCCGGGGTTCCTCCCCTGCCGGCCACCGCCGTCAGGCCCATCCGCGGTGTTGGCCGGCTCTTCCGCCTCGTTCGTGCCCGTCCCTCCGGAGCAGGCCGAAACCAGCCCGAGCAGGAGCAAGGCGCCGGCGAGGATCACGACGTTTCTCAACAGTCCCACGAGGGAGACATGATATGGGCCCATCCCCCTACCTTCCACCCCGTCCCGCCAACGGACGCGGCGCAGCCCGAAGAAGCGCCTCTGGTAGAGGTCAGCCCGGGCACCGCCGAAATAGACGAACGCAAACGTGCCTGGCAGCAAAGGGAAACGCCCTGTGGGATCTGTCTATTTCCTCTCAGGAGCAAAGAAAATCGGCAAGCGTCATCAGCCTGATGCCCCTGCCCTGAAGCCCGAAACCTACGAAACCACCTCGGCCATGACCTCGTCGCTGATGTCGAAGTTGGCGTAGACCTCCTGGATGTCGTCGTTCTCCTCCAGAGCGTCTATGAGGCGCAGGGTTTGCTTGGCTGTGCCGGCGTCCAGGTCGATGCTGTTCTGGGGCTCCATCGTGATCTCCGCGTTCTCGTAGGAGATGCCGGCCTCGTCCAGGGCCGCCCGCACCGCCGTGAACTCCTCCGGGCTGGTGACGAGGCGGTAGTCGCCCTCCTGCTCCTCGACGTCTTCGGCGCCGGATTCCAGCGCGACCATCATTAGCTCGTCCTCGTCGGTGTCGTTCTTCGGGACAAGGATGATCCCCTTCCGCTCGAAGAGGTAGGCGACGGACCCGCTCGTCCCGAGCTTGCCGCCGTTCTTGGAGAACACGTAGCGCACGTCCGAGGCGGTCCGGTTGCGGTTGTCCGTCAGCACGTCGATGAGCACGGCCACACCGCCCGGGGCGTAACCCTCGTAGGTGATCCTCTCGATGGCCGCCGCGTCCGCGCCCGAGCCGGTCCCCTTGTCTATAGCCCGCTGGACGTTGTCGTTCGGCATGTTGCCGTCCTTGGCCTTCTGGACCGCCATGGCGAGCGTCGGGTTCATCTCCGGGTCGCCCCCACCCTCGCGGGCCGCGACGGTGATCGCCTTGGAGAGCTTGCCGAAGAGCGCCCCGCGCTTGGCGTCGGCGGCCCCTTTCTTGCGCTTGATCGT
>JACDFX010000038.1 GCA_013815575.1 Rubrobacter sp. | reverse complement strand
GGGCGTGCCTGCGCGCCGTCGGCACCGGATACTTGCGGTTCGCCCGGGCAGAGCCGGGGTTGTTCCGGACGGCGTTCTCGGCCTCGGATAATTTGCGCAGCGCCGCCAGCCCGGCCAGGGCCGGGGGGGGCGGCCTAACCCCCTTCCAGCTTCTTGGCGCCGCCCTGGACGGGCTCGTCGAGGCGGGCGTCCTGCCTCCCGAGCGTCGCCCGGGTGCCGAGTTCCTGGCGTGGTCCGCGGTACACGGCCTCGCCATGCTCCTCATCGATGGTCCCCTGCGCGGCCTCGACCATGCCCAGGCGCAAGACGTCGGGCGCCGTCTGGTAGACATGGTCGAACGGGGGCTGTAGTCGGCCGGTGTACCCCGCTGCGGGATCGGCTGACGAGCGCCGCCTCCACGACGTTCTTTGCGCAAACGAACCTTTCCGCAGTCACAGCGTGTTCTACAAGTGTAGAGACTGAGACGTAAGCGAGCTGGAGGATGGATGAGATGAACGCTTACCTGGACGAGATCGAATCCCCGGTGGGTCCCACCGCCTTTGCGACGGACGAAACCGGGGCGCTACTCGGCCTGAGGTTTCGCGAGAGCCGTCACCCCGCCATCCTGGAGGACAGGCTAATGCGCGAGGGCTTCTCGTTCTTGCGCGACGAGGCCCGGACGGCCGCCGCCCACGGGCAGCTCGCCGGGTACTTCGCTGGCGAGCGCCGCTTGTTCGACCTGCCGGTGGCGCGCAGGGGCTCGGATTTTCAGGAAGCCGTGTGGGCGGAGCTCTCGCGCATCCCGTTCGGTGAGACGCGTACCTACGGACAGGTGTCCGAATCGATCGAGGGCACGGGAAACGCCCAGGATGTGGGAGCCGCGTGCGCCGACAACCCCGTTCTGCTCGTGGTCCCCTGCCACAGGGTGGTCGGCGCCGACGGCTCGCTCAAGGGCTACGCTGACGGCATGCCCCTGAAAGCGCGCCTCCTGGACTTCGAGGAGGAGATCCAGAAACCCCTCTTCACGTAGAAACGGCGCACGCCACCGCAAGCGGCCACCGCGCTCCTCTTGACAGGATAGATATGATCAGTCTAAAATCATATCAACATTTCTTGATTTGAAAGGTAGGGTTACCGTGGCTGACGATCTGCGGGAGCGTGTGAGGGATAGGTACGCGGGGCTTGCCGTTGCCGCCAGGAACGGGGACTCTTGTTGCGGCTCGTCTTGCGGGTGTGGTTCCGATGGGGATGGCGTGGGGACCAGCAGGTTCGCGCGGGAAAGTTACTCCCAGGCGGAGAGGGAGGAGTTGCCGCGTCCCGCGGCGGAGGCCTCGCTCGGGTGCGGCAACCCGGTTGCGCTGGCGGATCTGGCGCCGGGTGAGGTCGTGCTGGACCTTGGTAGTGGAGGTGGGATCGACGTGTTGCTCTCCGCCCGGCGCGTGGCGCCCCGGGGGAAGGCGTACGGCCTCGACATGACCGATGAGATGCTGGAGCTTGCCCGTCGTAACAGGGCCGAGTCCGGGGTCGAGAACGCGGAGTTTCTGAAAGGTGAGATCGAGGCGGTTCCGCTGCCCGACGGGTACGTGGACGTCGTCATAAGCAACTGCGTCGTCAACCTCTCCACCGACAAGCCCAGGGTAGTCTCCGAGGCCTTCCGGGTCCTCAAGCCCGGCGGCCGGTTCGCCGTCTCTGACGTGGTCTTCCTGGGGAGAAAGAGGGACCTGCCGGAAGAAGTCCGCGAGACGGTCGGCCTCTGGACCGGGTGCGTCGTCGGGGCCCTGGAGAAAGGGGAGTACGAAGACCTGCTGGCGGCTGCCGGATTCGAGAGCGTCTCCGTCGAGGTGGTCAACGTCTACGAGCCCGAGACTGTAGAGGGCCTGGATACAGAAGAGAAGCGCGAGGCGCTCCGCAAGGTTCCGGCCGCGAGTGCCTTCGTCCGCGCCCGCAAGCCGGAAAGGATCTGAGGTTGCCGGGCCAGAACCTGGGGGTCGTCGAGGAGAACGGACCGCGGGCCCCGGGCGGCGCGGACGAAGGACGGATCGGGCGGCTCGTCGCGCTTGGGCAGGCGCTCTCGGACCCCATCCGGGTGAGGATGCTCGGGATGATGGCCGAGGGCCGGGGTTGCTGCAGCCTGCCTGACTGCGGCGTTCCGGTCGAAGATCAGGACGCCGGCATCTGCGTCTGCGAGTTCGAGGCCTACTTCGGGATGGGCCAGTCGAAGGTCTCCTACCACATGAAGAAGCTCAAGGAGGCAGGGTTCGCGCACGAGGAAAGAAGGGGCCGTTGGAGCTTCTACTCCTTGAACCGCGACGCCGCCCGGGGCTTGCTCGCCGAGACCGCAGACCATCTGGGGCACCGACCGGAGGCCGGAGATGGCTGATGCCCGAGGGCTCTCCCGCGTGCTGTTCCTTTGCACCCACAACTCCGCGAGAAGCCAGATGGCCGAGGGTTTGCTCAGGGGACTGGCGGGGGAACGCTTCGAGCCCTTCAGCGCCGGGACGGAGGCGACGCGCGTCAGGCCGGAGGCGGTAGAGGCGATGAGGGAGGTCGGCGTGGACATCTCCGGCCAGGAGTCAAAGACGTTGGACCGCTACCTCGGCGAGCACTTCGAATACGTGGTGACGGTCTGCGACGACGCCAACGAGGCCTGCCCGGTCTTCCCCGGGGCGAAGGAGCGGTTGCACTGGTCGCTGCCGGACCCATCATCGGTCACGGGCGAAGGAGAGGAGCGCATGGAGGCGTTCAGGTCGGTGAGGGGCAGGATCCGAACTCTAATTGGGTCGGAGCTGTTGGACTGGAATGGAGAATCCGGATGAGGAAGCAGAAGGTGTTGTTCTTATGCACCCAGAACTCTGCGAGGAGCCAGATGGCCGAGGGTTTCCTGCGCCACCTCGCGGGCGACCGCTTTGAGGCCTATAGCGCGGGCCTCGAGGCCACCGACGAGGTGCATCCGTGCGCCGTGGAGGCGATGAAGGAGGTCGGCATAGACATCTCCGAAGGGCGCCCCAAGGGCCTCTCGACTTACATGGGCAAGGAGTACTTCAACTACCTCATCATCGTGTGCGCCCGCGCCGAGGAGCGGTGCCCCAAGACCTTCCCCGGCGTGGGCACGACTTTCTCCTGGATCTTCGACGACCCCCGCCGCGACGAGGACCTCCCCTACGACTCCATGCTGGAGAGGTTCCGGGCGGTGCGCGACGGGATAGAACTGAGGATGAGGGAGTGGCTGGAGCAGCCCGAGGTGGAACTGAAGAGGCTGCGCGAGGAACGCGAACGTGAGCGCCGGGAGCGCCTGGAGGAGGCCGGGGCTCGCGAGCGCGAGTCGGCACCCGTCGGGAACCCTTCCGGTAGCCGGGAACACGACCCCTTCCGCCGTGCCTGAGGGTCCCAGGATAGAGGTGCTCTACTTCGACGGCTGCCCGTCCCACGCGCCCGCCGGGGAGGCCCTGCGGGAGGCACTCACCGAGGAAGGCATAGAGGCCGGGGTGGATGAAGTCGCCGTCAACACCGACGAGGAGGCGAGGAGGCTGCGGTTCCCGGGCAGCCCCACCATACGGCTCGGTGGGAAGGATCTCTTCCCCGCCCCGGAGCAAGAGGACTGGCGTCTCGGCTGCCGCGTTTACGCGACCCCGGAGGGGCTTCGAGGATTCCCCACGCCCGGGATGCTCCGGGAGGCCCTGCGCCAGGCGTTGCCCACCGCCGGCCGGCGCCCGGCGAGTTGAGGCGCTGCGCCGCCGAGTTCGTCGGGACCTTCTTGCTGGTGTTCGCCGGGCCCGGGGCGGTGGTCGTGGACGAGGTCTCGGGCGGGGGCGTGGGGTCCCTGGGCATCGGCCTCTCCTTCGGCCTCGCGGTGATGGCCGCGATCTACGCGGTCGGCCACCTCTCGGGCGCCCATATCAACCCCGCCGTCACCTTCGCCTTCGCGCTCACCCGCCATTTTCCCTGGTCGCTCGTGCCGGCCTACGTCGCCTCCCAGCTCCTGGGCGCCTGCGCCGCGAGCGCCACGCACCTCGCCCTCTTCGGCGACGTCGCGAACCTCGGCGCCACCGTCCCATCCGGCCCGCCCTTGCAGGCCGCTTTGCTGGAGTTGCTGCTCACGCTCTTCCTCATGTTCGTGGTTTCGGCCGTCGCCACGGACGTGCGCGCGGTGGGCCAATCGGCGGCGATAGCCATCGGCGGCTACGTGGCCCTCGCCGCGACCTTCGCCGGTCCCATAGCTGGGGCCTCCATGAACCCCGCACGCTCCTTCGGCCCGGCGCTCCTTTCCGGCACCTGGGGCGGCCACTGGGTCTACTGGGTTGGCCCGATCTCGGGGTCGGTTCTCGGCGCCCTGCTCTACCGCTACGTCCGCGCCGCCAGGGCCCCGGAGTCCGAGCACGCCCAGCGAGGCTGAAGGTGGGCCACCCGCTCTGAATAGAAGCCACAAGACGGGATCGGCTGGCAACGCCCTCCGGTCCATGAAGATGTAGCCTTCGTCCATGGTTGCCACGTGTTTCGGAGAGGAGTTCAGGGATGCCGAAGCTGCTCGTTGTAGGAGTTCTTTTCATTCTGGCCGGGCTGTGTGAGATCGGGGGTGGCTACCTGGTCTGGGGCTGGGTGCGAGATCAGAAGCCCATATTGTGGGCGCTGGCCGGTGCCGGGGTGCTGGCGCTCTACGGCCTGGTGGCCGCCCTGCAACCTATACCGGAGTTCGGGAGGGTCTACGCCGCATACGGTGGCGTCTTTATCGTTGTGGCCCTGGCCTGGGGCATCTTCGTGGACGGGTTTAGGCCAGACCGATACGACCTGCTCGGCGCCGCGATCTGCGTGGCCGGCGTGCTGGTCATGGTCCTTCCAGCCAGGGGTTAGGTCCCCGTAGCCGCAAGATGCACGAGACTCCTCCGAGAACTCCGACCCCCCGGACGTAACCGGGTCGGCTGCTATGATCGCGCCGTGCTCGAGAGACCGGAAACCCCACCCGAAGAGACCGACCTCGTGATGATGCGCCGCGCCTTGCTCGCCGCCGAGGAGGCGGCCGCCAGGGGAGAGGTCCCCGTCGGCGCCGTGGTGGCCAGGGGAGAAAGGGTTCTGGCCGTCGCCGCCAACGGGCGGGAGGCAACGGGCGACCCCACCGCCCACGCCGAGCTCCTCGCCATCCGCGAGGCCGCAAGAGCCCTCGGCGGCTGGCGCCTCTCCGGCTGCACCCTCTACGCCACCCTCGAACCGTGCCCCATGTGCGCCGGCGCCGCCCACGCCGCCCGCCTGGACCGCCTCGTCTTTGCCACCCCCGACCCCAAGGCCGGCTACGCGGGCACCCTGCACGACACCCCCGCCGACCAACGCCTCAATCACACGTTGGCCGTCCGGGCTGGTGTCCTCGAAGAAGAAGCCGCCGAACTCCTGAAAACCTTCTTCAAAAACCGTAGAAAAAAGTCCCGCGCCACCCCGCAGCGACCACATCCGGCAGGCTGACCCCTCGATACACGATATACCTGAACTTCAAGTGCAGTGTTTTTGGTATAGTAATCTTAGGCTCAAGGAGTGGTGAAGCGCCACGCTTCCACCTGAACGTCAAGGTGCGTGATTTGCGGGATATTCGCCATTTCCGTCCCTCGATGAAAAAATCTTTGAAAAATCTTGTCGGGCCGGGGCAGCGTGTCGATTCCGCTTAACAAAGGGGAGTCGGGCGTTTACGGTTGAGTGAACCTGAAGTTCAGGTATATTTTGGCCCTATTGCGTTTGGAAAATGTGGTGTGCTAGGTTTTCGTACTACCAGATGTGGTGTTGGAGTGACGGGAGTCGTGAGATGCAGTGTCCGTACTGCGATTTTGAGGATACGAAGGTTATAGATTCGCGGCTTTCCGAGACCAAGGACGCCGTGCGCCGGCGGCGGGAGTGTCTCTCGTGCGAGAAAAGGTTCACGACGTACGAGCGTCGGGAACCTTTGAGGCTCATGGTCATAAAGAGGGACGGGGTCAAGGAGCCCTTCGACCGGGAGAAGTTGAGGAGTGGGTTGGCGAAGGCCTGCGCCAAGCAGCAAGTCACGGATGAGCAGGTCGAGTTGATAGTCGATGAGATCGAGGCCGAGCTCCGGGAGCGGCGCCGGCACGAGGTAACGTCGCGGCGGCTCGGGGACATGGTGTTGGTCAGGCTGCGCCGGATGGACATGGTGGCCTACCTGCGCTTCGCCTCCGTCTACCGGCAGTACACCGACGTGGACCAGTTCCGCACCGAGCTCGTGCGCCTGGCTGGATCGGGGACCGGCAACGGCAGATAGTTAATAGGGGAGACGCCCCGGCGGGCCGTCCGAACACGGTCCGCCGGTCGATTCGGTCGATGGAATAAGAAGAACAAGCGGTAGTATTGGGAGGATGAGTATGGAGGTAAACCGTAACAGGTTGGCGGCAAACATAGAACTCACTGAGAACGCGGTCGCCGTTCTTAAAAAGCGCTATCTCAAGAAGAACGAGAAGGGCGAGGCGATCGAGGAGCCCATCGATATGTTCCTGCGCGTGGCGGGGAACATCGCGGAGGGCGAGTACCGGTTCAAGGAGGGCGAGGAGGCTAAAGCGCTCTACGAAGAGTCCAAAGAGCGCTTCCTCCAGATCATGCTGACCAGGAAGTTCATGCCGAACTCGCCGACCCTCATGAACGCCGGGCGCGAGCTGCAGCAGCTCTCGGCGTGCTTCGTGCTGCCGGTCGAGGATTCCATAGACGGCATCTACGACACCCTCAAGCACCAGGCCATCATCCACAAGAGTGGTGGGGGGACCGGCTTCGGGTTCAGCCGTCTGCGTCCCAAAAACGACATCGTCCAGAGCACGATGGGCGTTTCGAGTGGGCCGGTCTCGTTCATGGCCATATACGACGCCTCGACGGACAAGATCAAGCAGGGCGGCACCAGGCGCGGGGCAAACATGGGCATCCTCAGGGTGGACCACCCGGACGTCGAGGAGTTCATCGAGTGCAAGCGTGAGAACGATCAGATCAACAACTTCAACATCTCGGTCGCCATCACCGATGAGTTCATGGAGGCCGTTCGTACCGACAGGGACTTCGAGCTCAAGAACCCGCGCGACGGCGAGGTCATAAAGACCGTCAGGGCGAAGGACCTCTTCCGCAAGATCATCGAGGGGGCGTGGCTCAACGGGGAGCCCGGCGTGGTCTTTATAGACAAGATCAACGGCGACAACCCGACCCCGCAGTTCCCGATAGAGTCAACGAACCCGTGCTCGGAGGCTCACCTGCCGCCCTACGACTCGTGCAACCTCGGCTCGATCAACCTGGATAAGTTCTACCGGGAGGAGACCGGGGACCTCGACTGGGAAGACCTGCGCGAGACGATCCACACGGCGATCCGCTTTTTGGACAACGTGATCGAGCAGAACAACTACCCGCTGCCCCAGATCGACAAGATGAGCCGCGGCAACCGCCGCATCGGCCTGGGCGTGATGGGCTTCGCCGACGCCCTCATAAAGCTCGGCATCACTTACGACTCCGACGAGGGCCTCGCCTTCGCCGAGCGGGTGATGAAGTTCGTGGACGACGAGGCGTGGGAGGAGAGCCGCAACCTCGCCGAGGAGCGCGGCGTGATGCCGAACTTCGAGGGCTCCCGCCACGAGATGCGCGGCGACCGGGTCCGCAACGCGACCGTCACCACCATTGCGCCGACGGGAACCATCTCCATGATCGCCGGCTGTTCGGGCGGCATCGAGCCGCTCTTTGCCGTCGCCTTCATGCGGCGCCAGGCCGACATGGAGATGCCCGACGTCAACCCCGAGTTCGTGAAGATCGCCAAAGAGCGAGGCTTCTACTCCGAGGACCTGATGAAGAAGGTCGCCGAGCACGGTAGCGTCCGGGATATCGAGGAGGTGCCGGCCGACCTGAGGAGCGCGTGGGTCACCTCGCACGACATAAGCTCGGAATGGCACGTCAAGATGCAGGCGGCGTTCCAGAAGTACACCTCGATGGGGATCTCCAAGACCATCAACCTCCCGAACGACGCGACGGTCGAGGACGTCGAGGACGCCTACATGCAGGCCTTCGCCACCGGCTGCAAGGGCATCGCCGTCTACCGCGACGGCTCCCGCGACGCCCAGGTCCTCTCCACGGGTAAGACGGGTGCCAGCGTGGTTGGCGAGAAGCCGACCATGACGCCGGCCTCGCCCGAGGCGCCGACCGCGCCTTCGGTCACGCCGCCGGGAGAGGCGCAGGGCAGCGGTCCGCGGTTCAACTCGCTGGCGGAGGCCAGAAACGGCAGGCCTCGGACGCTGACGGGCGTTACCAAGAAGATCCAGACCGGGCACGGCCCGCTCTACGTCACGATGAACGACGACGAGTTCGGCCCCAGGGAGTGCTTCGTCATCCTGGGCAAGCCCGGCGGCACGGCGGCGGCCTTCTCGGACGCCCTCGGGCGCATGATCTCGCTCGCCATGACCCACGGCGCCTCACCCGCGGAGCTTGTCCACCAGCTGCGCGGCATCCAGGACGGCCACCCGGCCGGCGTGGGACCCGCCGCCACCCTCTCCGTCCCAGACGGCGTGGCGAAGGCGATGTCCGAGCATTACCTCGTCGAGGACAGCCTGCCTGACACCCGCGAGCTCCCCATAATCGGGGCCTGCCCGGACTGCGCCAGTGGCCTGACCCGCCAGGAAGGCTGCGTCGTCTGCCACTCCTGCGGCTACTCCAAGTGTAGCTAGAAGACCAACACAAGCGGCCCGCTAGGGCGAACCTACCCGGTTCGCCCCTCTTTTTACGTCCCCGTCTCCCCGTCCAGGCGTTCGCGGTCCAGGTCCTGGTCGGCGAAGGAGGATGGGTCTTCTGCGGGCTCGACGTGGGTGAAGAAGGTGCTCTGGGGGAGGTCGCGGGCGATGTC
>JACDFX010000037.1 GCA_013815575.1 Rubrobacter sp. | reverse complement strand
ACCCCGAGATAGATCCCGAATCCGCCGAAAGGGCCGGCGCCGCCTTCGCCGCCGACGGAACCAGCGTGAACAACGTCCTCGGCTACCCCGGCATCTTCCGGGGCGCCCTGCTCTCCGGCGCGGAGGACATAAACCTACCCATGAAGCTCGCCGCCGCGAGAACGATAGCCGAGCTCACCCGGGAATCCGAGTTGGTCCCCGACGCCCTGGACCCGAACGTCCACGAACGCGTCGCCACCGCCGTCCGCGACGCCGCCATAGAGAGCGGCGCCGCCCGCATGGACTGGGCCTCGACAAACCTCTAGGGCTCCGGCCTCAAGCCCCCCGGCGAGCCCGTTGCCGGAGCATCGGGCGGTCGGGCTTCATGCCGCCGGTCCCCTCCCAGTCGTGGAAGGCGACGGGGATCTTGAACCGGGGCAAGACTTTCTCTAATTTCAGGCCAAGATCCCCCACCGCCCCCGTCGTTCGCACGAAGGCGACGGGCCTGGCCCCGTATTCCCCGTCCGGCACGGGCACCACGATGGCCTCTTCCACGCCTTCGAGCCGGCACAGGGCCTCTTCGATCTCCTCCGGCTGCACGTTCTCGCCGCCGGAGACGAAGAGGTTGTCCCGCCGCCCGACCACCCTGAGATACCCGTCGGCGTCCATCTCGCCGAGGTCGCCCGTACGGAACCAGCCCTCCTCGTCGAACGGCCGATTCAGCTCCCCGCCCAGAACGTAGCCCGCGAAGAGGGTACGTCCCCTGACCAGTATCTCCCCGCCTTCGGAGACGCGCACCTCGCTGTGGGGCAGGACGCGTCCCGCCGTGTAGAGCCTCTCTCGCGGCGCGCGGGGCGGCGTCGTGGTGACCTGGGAGGCCATCTCGGTGAGGCCGTAGCTCGTGTGGACGGGCAGCCCGAGGTCCACGGCCCTGTCCACCAAGGATAACGTAATCGGTCCTCCCCCCATCAGGACGGCCTGGAGGCCGGAAGGGTCGGCGCTTTCCCGCAGAAGCCTCAGGAGCTGGGTCGAGACCAGGGAGACGTGGGTGGCGCGGAGGGCGGGGATGGACTCGCCTGGCGTGGCCCCAGGTTCGGGCAGCGAGATCGTCGCCCCAGCGAGCAGGCAGCGGAAGAGTATCGAGAGCCCCCCAACGTGGTAGAGCGGCAACGAGTGCAGCCACCGGTTGCCCGGCCGGAGCGCGATGTTCTCGTTGGAGCCGAGGGCGCTGTAGTAGTGGTTGCCGAACGTGTGGAGCGCCGCCTTCGGGACCCCGGTGCTGCCGGAGGTGAAGACGACCGTCGCCGGCCGGTCCAGCGCAACGTCCAGCGGCTCCGGGATCTCTTCATCCTCCGTACCGTCAAGGAGCAGGCCCGGGTCCAGTATGGGGATCCCATCCGCGGCGCCCACCAGGTCTTTCGTGTCGGAGATCAGGGCGGAGCAGCCCGCCTCCTCCAGCAACGGCCCAACGGCGCCGGCAGGCAGGCGCGTGCTCACCGGGCAGGCCACCAGGCCGGCGCGGATCAGGGCGAGCAGGAGGATCACGTAGTCCGCGCCCTTGGGCATATAGAGGGCGACCCGTCCACCGGGCTCGATGCCGAGTTCCCAAAGGCGCCGCCCGGCCGCGGACACGCGCCGGTCGAGCTCTCCGTACGAGATAGCCCACCCCGCGCCCACGATGGACTCGGCGCCCGGGGAGACGAGGGCCGCGGACCTGAGCGGGCAGGGGACGCGTGTACGGCTTTCGGTCACCGTCCTATCTTATCCCGAGCCACGGGGCCAACGTCCCGAGCGTGTCCACGAAGCGCCGGTCGTGGGAGGCGAGAAACACCCCATCGCAGAAAAGAAACTCACTACATCCCACGCGGGCATCCAGCTAACCCGAAAGGGCCTCTATCTTGCGGGGGTCCACCCGCCGCGCGGCCTCCGTCGCCCGCCGGACGTCCATGAAGGGAGCCGGGAGGTCCAGGGGAACCTCGATCACGTCTTCGGCCAACCTGCGATACGTGTCTAGCCCCACCGGCTCGTCCCCAACCGCCGCCGCCAACGCAACGAGGGCGCCTGTCCCCACCCCGCTCTCGTAAGACGAGCTGATAACGGCTTTCATGCCCAATGCTTTCGCCTCCTCCGCAAAACGCAAGGTTCGGTAAAGGCCCCCGAGCAACGTCGGCTTTAGCACGACCGCCCGCGCGTACCGATCCCCCCCAAGATCCTCCGGCCCCATCCCGACCAGCGACTCGTCGAGCGCCACGGACAACCCCCACATCCCGGCCAGCTCCCCCAACCGCCCGGGCTCCGCCAACGGCTCCTCCACATACTCGACCCGCACGCCGGTCAGACCCCGCCCAAACTCCAACGCCTCCCCGAGACCCCACGCCCGGTTCGCGTCGAGCCGCAACGACACCCCATCCCCGAGCACCTCCCCAACCTCCCGAGCGAGCCGCGCATCCCCCTCAACCTCTCGGCCTCCAACCTTCAGCTTCACCGCCCGATAGCCCGCCGCACGCATTCTATCTGCCCCTTCTACGAGCCCATCAGATAAGCCGGATAATAGTCCGTTTACGAACACTCCTTCTCTAGAATGGTCGTTTAGCGGCTTTGGCGACATCTCTCCAGACGAGTTCGCGGACAGGTTCCACGCGGCGAGTTCCAGGCCGAAGCGGGCGGAGGGGACGAGGTCAGCGTGGTTGGTCCAGTCTCCGGGTACCTCCTGGCCCGGTAGAGAGAGGGACAACTCTTGCAGTTGTCCGGTTGCGGTTTGGAGCGTTTCGGGGCTAAAGCCGGGGAGTGGTGCGGTCTCGCCCCAGCCCACCGAGCCGTCCTCGGCGGTGAGGCGTATCAGGACGCCCTCGCGGTGTTGGAGTAGCGACCTCTTGAGTGCGACGGGCTCGGAGAATGGGAGCTTGTAGTGGTAGAGGTCGAAGCCGGCGAGTTTCATCGTTCTACGGACGGCGGGGAAACTGGGAGAAATCCGGTTTGCGCCTCTCCTTGTAGGCGTCGCGGCCTTCCCTGGCCTCTTCGCTGCCGTAGAAGAGGAGGTTCGCGTCGTGGGCGAGCTGTTGGATGCCGGCGAAGCCGTCCTCATGGGCGTGGAAGCTTGCTTTCAGGAGGCGCAGGGCGAAGGGTGAGTGCTGGAGCATCTCCCGGCACCAGCCCACGGTCACAGCTTCGAGCTCGGCGAGGGGGACGACCTTGTTGACGAGGCCCATCTCGTAGGCCTCTTCGGCCGAGTACATCCGGCAGAGAAACCAGATCTCCTTGGCGCGTTTCGGGCCGACGAGTTGGGTCAGGACGGAGGCGCCGAAGCCGCCGTCGAAGGAGCCTACCTTGGGGCCGACCTGGCCGAACTTCGCGTTGTCCGCGGCTATGGTTAGGTCGCAGACCACGTGCAGGACATGTCCCCCGCCGACCGCGTAGCCGGCGACCATGGCGATCACGGGCTTCGGGCAACGACGGATCTGGACGTGCAGATCCGTGACGTGAAAACGTCCGACCGAAGCGCCACCCGGCGTCCGTCGCGGGTCGTCGGGAGAGTCGAGGTATCCGGCGTCGCCGCGTACCTTCTGGTCCCCGCCGGAGCAGAAGGCGTCCGGCCCCTCTCCGGTGAGGATGATGACGCCCGTCTCGAGGTCCTCGCGGGCGTCCTCCAGGGCCCGCTGCATCTCCATGACCGTCAGCGGCCGGAAAGCGTTGCGCACCTCGGGGCGGTTTATGGTGATCTTGGCGATCCCCCCCGCCTTCTCGTACTTTATATCTTCGAACTCTCCGGCCGGTTCCCACGCTATGTTAGTCATGGTGGGGATTATAAGGGGCGCGTTTGAATTGGTGCCCGTCCAGAAAGGTCCTCAACAGGTGGAGATACGCCGCGGGAGCCTCTACGCGGACGTTGTGCCCCACGCTGGGAACGATGGCAGTTCGTATCCGCGGGCAGGCCCTCTTCATGCGGCGCGAGATCCCGACGAACTTCTCGTCGAGCTCCCCGGTGACGGCCAACGCCGGGACCCGGAGATCCGGAAGCTCTTCCCACAACGACGGCTGGCTACCCGTTCCCATGCCCCGCAACGATTTCGCCAGCTCGCCCGGATCGTTTTTTCTCCGCGCCTCCAAAGTTCGCCGCAGAAGCTCATCGTCCCGCGTGAGCGGTGCGAAGAGTGGCTGCCGGTACCAGTCGCGCAAGAACGTCTCGAAGTCGCCGCCCTCCAGTCGGGTGGCGCTCTCCCCGTCGGCGGCCCGGCGGGCGGCCCGCTCTTCTGCGTCTTTCAGGCCAGGGGAGACGGACTCCAGAAAGAGCCCGGAGAGACGGTCGGAGTGGCGCAGGGCCAGGTAGAGGGCGAGCCGCCCGCCCATCGAGTAGCCGGCGATCACCGGACGTTCTGCGCCCAGGTCATCTAGAAGATCAAGCAACGCACGCGCCGCCCCCTCGATGGTGTACGCCCCGGACGGAAGCCCGGTAGAAGCGCCATGCCCGGGCAGGTCCACGACAATGCAGCGGAAGTGCGCTTCGAGCGCTGCCGTTACGGTCAGCCAATCAGCCGAGGAGCCCATAAAGCCGTGCAGAAGGAGCACAGCCGGGCAACGGGCGTCGCCGGCAGACCGATGGTTCAAGTCGTGCAGGAGCCGTCTCCTCTCCGGCCCATGGGTGTCTCCGCCGTCCGGTCTGGGATCTCTCAGCCCTCCCGCACCGCGGTCGCAACCTTCTCCAAAAGCTCCCGATGGGCGGCCACGTTCCCTTCGCGGTCGGTTCGGACTTCGATCAGGGCCGGCCCGTTACGCGAGCGGGCCGCGCGATACGCCGCCAAAAACTCTTCCGCTGTCTCAGGACGCTCGTAGTCGAGGCCGAACATCTTTGCTGCGTCACCAAATTCTACGCCCTGCGGCGTGCCGAAGAACGGCTCGAAGAAGTCCTCGTGCCGGGAGACCGGCAGGAAGGAGAAGATCCCACCACCGTCGTTGTTGAGGACGACTACCGTGATGGGGAGCCCCCGCAGCATCGCGAGGGAGTTCAGGTCGTGCAGGAGCGCCAGGTCCCCCATGAGCAGGGTCACGGGGCCGCCGAAGCCCCGCGCGAAACCTGCCGCCGTGGCGACGGTTCCGTCTATGCCGCTCGCACCGCGGTTCGCGGCGACCGGCACACCCGCGCCGCCCGCAACCGCGAAAGCGTCGAGGTCCCGCACCGGCATGCTGCTCGCCACGACGAGGCCGTGACCTTCCGGTATCTCCCGTGAAACCAACCGGGCCACGAGCGGCTCATCGAGCACGCTCCTCTCCTCGAACAGCCGATCCAGCGCCGCGTCCGCCTTATTTGAGGTCGCGCGCCAGTCGTTCGTCCACGAGGGGTCCGCCGCAGGTGGGTCCTCGGAGGCCGCGTGGGAGAGGGCGGCACAGAAGTCCGCGACGTCGGACTCTACGCTGTGGGTGACTTTGTGGCCCGGGTCCAACCTGAAAGGGTTCTCCCTGACGACCACGTAAGGGTCGGGCCAGCCTCGAATGACGAACTGCTCCAAACGCTTGCTCAACGCCCGTCCGCCAACGTGAAGCACCGCCTCCGGCCCGTGGCTCCCGGTGAAGGCTTCATCCGCCAGCAGCGCGTCGTAGAAGGCTACGTTCCCGTGGTCCCCGCCGAGGCGGACCTGCGAACCGACGTCGGGCAAGAGCGGCCATCCTAGGGAACGGGCGAGCTTCTCGACGGCCTCTCCCTGCTCGCGGGAGGCCAGCCTGCCCGCGACGACGAGGCCCCGTTCGACGGGGCGCAGCTCGTTCCACAGGGCCTCTATCTCCGTCCGGTCCACGGCGGGCTTCGTCGCGGCGTAGCGGGTGTAGGGGGCGTCTTTCTCGCGCCAGCGGCTGGGAACGGAGGGGGGTTCCTCGTCTTCTCCGGGATCCGGGATGAGGGGTTCGCGGAACATGAGGTTTAGGTGGACGGGGCCGCTCGGGGCGCGGAGGGCGCGGTAGGCGGCCTGGTCCACGGTGGTCAGGACCGAGGCGGGGCCAACGTCGAGGCTCGGAGCGGGCAGGTCGAAACGCCAGCGGACGAAATCGCCGAAGATGTCCGGCTGGTCTATCGTCTGGTTCGCGCCGGTCTGGCGGAGTTCGGGGGGACGGTCGGCGGTCAGGAGGATCATGGGTACGCCGTCCGTCGCGGCTTCGACGACGGCGGGGAGTCCGTTGGCTACCGCGGTGCCCGAGGTCGTGATCCAGGCCGCCGGACGCCCCGTGGCCCGCGCGTAGCCGAGCGCCGCAAACGCCGTGCCCCGCTCGTCGAAGTGTATTAGGCTCTCGGCCCTCTCGTTGGCGGCGAGAGCCGCGATCAAGGGGGTCGAGCGGGAGCCGGGGGCGACGCAGAAGAGGCCCACGCCGCAGCGGAGGAGTTCCTCGACGATCAGGTACGCCCAGAGGCGGTTAGCTCGCGCGGTTTCCAAGGCCGAACGCCCCGGTGAAGTCCCCGATCTTCTGCTCTACCTCGGCCCACTCCTCCTCTGCTCTAGAGCCAGGGACGATCCCGGCCCCCGAAAACAGCGCCAGAGTGCGTCCCCTGACGAGCCCGGATCGGATCCCAACGGCAAACTCCGAGGCGTCCGCCCCGACCCACCCTACGGGCCCCGCCCACCACCCCCGGTCGAAGGGCTCCAGCTCCCGGATGCCCTCCAGCGCCACCTCTCCCGGGTAACCCCCGACGGCTGGCGTGGGGTGCAGTGCCCGCAGCACGTCGGCGTCTGTGACTCCCTCCCGCAACTCCCCGCGCACCCTGGAGACGAGGTGGCGCCGGCTCGCGAGCTTCATCTCCGAGACGCCGTCCTCGGCCTCCAGCTCAGTGCATAGCGGCCGCAGCGCCTCCTCTATGCCGACCTTCACGAACCCGTGCTCGGAGCGGTCCTTCTCGCTCCCCAGCAATTCGTCCCGTAGGCCCTCGTCGTCCACCGAGGACGCGCCGCGGGGGCGGGTGCCCGCCACGGCCTCGCTCCTCACGGAACATCCCTCCCGGCGAAAAAGCCTCTCAGGCGAGGCCCCGAGGAAGGCCACCCCCTCCACCGGCTCGACGTAGAATCGGAAGCAGCCCGGGGCTGCATCCCTGAGCTCTTCCGCGAGCAGGAAGCCGTCCAGGTCTTCGTCGAAACCGAACTCGGCCCGCCGCGCGAGCACCACCTTGCCAAGACGGCCCCGGGAGAAGGCCGCAAGCGCCCGTTCGACGTTGACATCCCAGCCCTCGCGGTCGGGGGCGTCCGTCCGGTAGAGGGGTTCGGGCAGGGCCCCGGTTCGTCCCCCGGATGGCGCTCTCAGGCCCTCGATCTGGCCGAGCACCTCTTCCCGCCGACCCGCGTCCCGGGGCAGCACCAGGTTGCACACCAGTGTCGCCCCCTCTTCACCTGCGTGCAGCTCGAAGCGGGGCAGCACGAAGCTGTAAGCCCCGAACGGCTCCCACTCCTCGTCTGTCGCGCGACCGGGGTCGAAGCGCCCTCCCCCGTAGTACCGGGCGCCCTCGTCGCCGGATTCCAGGAGGCGTTTGCGTAGGACGTCGATGTCTTCAGGTCCTTCGCCCGTCTGAAGGTCCGCGACGCCGACGGCGGAGATCTCGGCCCCGCCCTCCCGTCCGGACCAGTACGTCCTCGGATACAGACGCTGCCCCCGTAACCACCCGAGCGCATCCACCGGCCCCGCGGAGACCGAGAGGCGAACGATCCGCTCTTCGTCCGGATGCCCGGACACGGTCGAGAGTACCCGGCTCGCCTTCTCGGCGAGAATCCATCGGACCCGCGCGGCATCGTCCGGCGCTCCCGCACCACGGATGCGGCCTACACGCTCGCTGCTCAACAAGTCTGGCGCCACCCTGTCATCGTGGGAGGTAGTGTAGCAAGGAGTATCTAGCGGCGGAGCGGCTTCGCTTACAATGCTCCTCCATCAGCCGTTCAGCCGCGGGTAGAGTTGCCGGTAGCGCCCGTAGGCCGCTTCGTAGAGGGGTTTGTGTTCTCCGGGCCGTACGGTCTCATTGGTGTCCGGGGTGAGATCCAGCGTGTCCTCAGCCCTCCCGTAGGCGCCGGTGGCGAGGCCGGCGAGGAACGCGGCGCCGCGGGCGGAGGCGACGGGGGCGACGTTCTCGGGCAACAACCGAAGCGGGCGGCCGAGCACGTCCGCGAGCAGTTGACGCCAGGGTTCGCCGGAATCCCCCCCGGACCCGCCCCCGGCGAGGCGAAGCTCGGGCACGGACGTCCCCGTCGTCTCCAGCGCCTCCACACCCTCGCGAAGCGCGAAGGCGACGCCTTCGAGGGCGGCGCGCAGCAGGTGGCCGCGGGCGTGGTCGAGGCCAAGCCCGGTCCAGGCGCCCCGCGCGGCCGGGTCGAAGCGGGGCGTCCGCTCCCCGCTGAGATACGGCAAGAACAGGACGCCCCCCGCGCCGGGGGGGACGGAGAAGGCCTCTTCGTAGACCTCCTCCCAGGAGGCGCCGAGCACTTTCCTGGCCCACTCCAGGGCGAGGCCCGCGTTCTGGATCGCCGCCAGCGAGTACCAGAGGTCGGGCGCGGCGGCCCGGTAGAGGTGGGTCCGTTCGTTCGGGTCCGGCGCGGGCTCCTCTTTGGCGGTAAAGATCTGGGCCCCGGTGCCGACGGTGAGTTGCACGGGGCCGGGCCGCAGCAGCCCGCACCCGAGCATCGCCGCCGCCGTGTCCGCCGCCCCCGCCGCGACCGGCAACCCGGCCCGCAACCCGAGGTCCTCGGCCACGTCCCGCAAGAGAACCCCGGCAACCCAGCCCGAAGGGACGAGCGGGGCAAGCAGGTCGTCCCGCAGGCCGAGGGCCTCGACGACCGGGTGGGCCCAATCATCCTTCAGAACGTCGTAGAGCAGGGTGGCCGAGGCGTCGGAGGGTTCGGCCGC
>JACDFX010000342.1:2910-3343 GCA_013815575.1 Rubrobacter sp. | reverse complement strand
GGCCGCGGCCGCCAGGATAGAGCCGGAGGCGGCCATGAACCCCGTCCTCCTCAAGCCCTCCGCCGAACGGACCAGCCAGGTCGTCGTGCGCGGCAAACCGTGGGCCACGGCGAGCGCGAGGAGCTACGGCCCCATGAAGAGGGAGTTGTTGCCCGTGGTTCTCGAATCCCTGGAGGACCTGCGTTCGCGGTTCGATGTCGTTGTCTGCGAGGGGGCGGGGAGCCCGGCGGAGATCAACCTGCGGGAGAACGACCTCGCCAACATGGGCCTCGCGAGGGCTGCGAACCTGCCCGTCCTCCTCGTCGGGGACATCGACCGCGGCGGCCTCTTCGCGAGCCTCTACGGCACGCTCGCCCTTCTCTCACCAGAAGATCAAGCGCTGCTAGCCGGTTTTCTGGTCAACAAGTTCCGCGGCGACCCCGCGGTCCTCGCC
>JACDFX010000342.1:0-2900 GCA_013815575.1 Rubrobacter sp. | reverse complement strand
GGACTCCCTCACCCTGGACGCGCCGCGTCCCACTAAACCGCCGCTCGGCCGGGACGTGCTGCGAGTCGCCGTGGCGAGGCTCGGGCGGATCAGCAACTTTACGGACTTTGACGCCCTCGCCCACGAGCCGGGTATCAGCGTCCGCTTCACCGAGTCCCCTGAAGAACTTCTCGACGCGGACCTCGCCGTGCTTCCAGGCACCAAGGCGACCGTCGAGGACCTCCGGCTCCTCCGCTCCCGCGGCCTGGACCGGGCCTTCGCGGGCCGGGCCCGGCGCGGCCTGCCGACGCTCGGCATCTGCGGCGGTTACCAGATGCTCGGAGAGAGGATCCTGGACGGTGTGGAGAGCGGGACGCCGGAGGCCCCTGGCCTCGGCCTCCTGCCCGTCGAGACCTTCTTCGAGAGGGGCAAGGTTCTGGCCAGGCCGGAGGGGCTGGCGCCGGGCTTCGGCAACGCGCTCGTCTGGGGGTACGAGATCCACCACGGCAGGACCCGCCTCCACGACGGCGCCCCGCTCTTCGTCACGAAAACCGGAACCGAAGGCTGCCACGTCGGCGCGACCCTCGGCACCTCCTGGCACGGCGTCCTGGAGTCCGACGCCTTCCGCCACGCCCTCCTCTCGTGGGTCGCCGCCGGGCGCGGCCTCGACTGGAGACCGGGCGAAGAGTCCTTTGGCGCAGCCCGCGAGGGGCAACTAGACAAGCTCGGAGACCTGATCGCGGAGCACGTGGACCGGGAGGCATTGCTGCGAATCGTGGAGAACGGCCCGCCCGCGGGGTTGCCGATGGTGGGCCGTCAGCTATCAGCTTTCAGCGGTCAGCAAAACGCGAATGGCGGTTCATCGCTCGTGGATACCTCCCCGGAAAACAGCGAAGCGCCAGCGGTCAAACCGGTCGCGTTTGCGGCGACGAGCAACGACGACCAACGGAGCAAAATCTGATGGCTGACAGGCTGATAGCCGAAAGCGGAAGGGCAGCTTCGCTGCTCTTCCTGACCACGGCCGACACCGAGATCCTGGCCGCCGCCAAGGCCGTCGAACGCCTCCCTGACGGCTTCCCCCCGATCCGCTGCGCCAACCCAGTTTCCTTGAACGATCCGGTCGCATTTTTCGCGGACGAGCTACCAGGGGCGCGGGCCGTGATGGTTCGCCTGCTCGGCGGGCGGCGGGCGTGGCCGGAGGGCCTCCGGGCGCTGCGCCGGCGATGTGAGGAACTGGGGATACCCCTGCTCCTCTTCGGCGGGGAGGCCGAACCCGACGCGGAGCTTACAGCCCTCTCGACCGCCTCCTCGGGGACCGTGCTTGAGGCCTTCGAGTACCTGCGTCTCGGGGGTGTGGTGAACACGGGGAACCTCTTCCGGTTCGTCGCGGACACCGCTCTCATGGAGGGCTACGGCTTCGAGCCGGCGGTGGCCCTGCCGGACGTCGGCGTCTACCACCCCCGCCTCACGGAGGGGTCTTCGGTCGAGGACCTGCTGGCGCTGCACGACCCGGAGCTACCAACCGTCGGCGTCGTCTTCTACCGGGCGCACTGGATGGGGGGTAACACGGCCTTCGTGGACGCGCTCGTCGGCGCGCTTGAAGAGGCCGGCGCGAACGCGCTCCCGGTCTTCGGCTACTCGCTGCGGGCTGGCGCGGACGGTTCGGTGCCCGCGCTGGAGTTGGTAGAGGGCCGGGTGGACTGCCTGGTGACCACCGTGCTCGCCGGGGGCGGCTCGAACGCCGGTGACGCCTACAAGACCGGTTCGCCGGAGGAGTGGCTCGAGTGGGAGGTGCCGGCGCTCGCGGAGCTCGGCGTGCCGGTGGTGCAGGGGATCTGTACGACGGGATCCCGCGAAGCGTGGCTCTCCTCTGGCGCCGGCCTATCTCCGCTGGACACCGCCTGGCAGGTCGCCATCCCCGAGTTCGACGGACGCGTCATCGGCGTGCCATTCTCTTTTAAAGAGCGCCAGGCCTCGGACTCGCCCGTCGGCGCCCCGCTTACTCTCTACAGGGCGGATCCCGAGCGTACCGCCCGGCTTGCCGGCCTCGCTACCCGCTTCGCCCGCCTCCGCCGCCTCCCGAACCGGGATAAGAAGGTCGCCGTACTCCTCTCCAACTACCCAACCAAGCACTCCCGCGTCGGCAACGCCGTCGGGCTGGACACCCCGGTGAGCGCCATAAAGCTGCTCGCGGCCATGCGCGACTCAGGCTACGTGGTGGATGGCGTCCCGGAGAACGGGGACGCGCTCATTCACTCCCTCATAGCCGCCGGCGGCCACGACCTCGAGTTCCTGACCGGCGGGCAACTGGAGGGCGCCGCCGGGCGGCTGGACACGAAGCGCTACGCTGGATGGTTCGCCCGTCTGCCGGAAGAGTTGCGCGGTGAGGTCGAGAGGCACTGGGGGCCGCCGCCGGGGGATCTCTACGTCGACGCCGGCGAGTTCGTCGTGGCCGGGCTCTCCTTCGGAAACGTCTTTGTGGGTATTCAGCCGCCGCGGGGATTCGGGGAGAACCCCATCGCCATCTACCACGACCCCGACCTCCCGCCGACCCACCACTACCTCGCCGCCTACTGGTGGCTCCTGGAAGAGTTCGGCGCCGACGCGGTGGTCCACCTCGGCAAGCACGGAACGCTTGAGTGGCTGCCGGGCAAGTCGCTCGGCCTCTCCCCGGGCTGCGCCCCTGACGCCGCGTTGCGCGACGTGCCGCTCTTCTACCCGTTCGTCGTCAACGACCCCGGCGAGGGGACGCAGGCCAAGCGACGGGCGCACGCGACGGTTGTGGACCACCTGATCCCCCCGATGACCCGCGCCGATACCTACGACGACCTCGCAAAGCTCGAACAACTCCTGGACGAGTACTACCAGGTCGAAACCCTCGACCCCTCAAAGCTCCCCGCCATCCGCGTCCAGATCTGGGA
>JACDFX010000036.1 GCA_013815575.1 Rubrobacter sp. | reverse complement strand
TCTCTCCCGCCTCGGGCGTCGCCTGGGGGCGGCGATCGAGCCTGGGACCGTCCTACCCACGATCGTCGAGACGGTGGCGGGGGCGCTCAAGCTGCCCTACGCGGCAATCTCGATCAGGCGCGGCGAGGAAGATTTCGAGGTCGCCGCCGCCCACGGCGCCCCGACGGGCGAGGAGACGGAGGTGCCGCTTACCTACGGCGGCGAGACCGTGGGCCGGCTTCTCCTGGCGCCACGGACGCCGGGGGAGCAGTTCAGCCCGGCGGACAGGAGCCTGCTCGAGGACCTGGCAAGGAACGCGGAGGTGGCCGTCTATGCCGTCCGGCTCACTGACGACCTGCAACGCTCGCGCGAGCGGCTCGTGACGGCTGGCGAGGAAGAGCGCAGGCGACTCCGCCGGGACCTGCACGACGGCCTCGGGCCCACGCTCGCGAGCCTCACTTTGGGCCTCGACGTCTCCCTCAGGCTGCTCAAGAAGAGCCCCGATGAGGCGGAGGAGATGCTCTCGCGCCTCAAGGCCCAGACGAAGGAGGCCGTCGTGGACATCCGGCGCCTGGTCTACGGCCTGCGCCCCCCCGCCCTCGACGACCTCGGCCTCGTCGCCGCCATCAGGGAGCAGGCGGCGGCCCACGGACGCCTGCGCGAGGGCGGCGAAGGGGGCACCGGCCTGGGTTTTCAGGTCGAGGCACCCGAAGAGTTGCCGCCCCTGCCCGCGGCCGTTGAGGTTGCCTGCTACCGCATCGCCCAGGAGGCCATCACCAACGTTGCCCGCCACGCCAGAGCCACGCTCTGCCGCGTCCGCCTCTCCGTCGATCCCACCGGGAACGCGCTGGGCCTCGAAGTCTCCGATGACGGCAAAGGCCTGCCGGACTCCGCCTCGTACCGATCCGGCGTCGGCCTCTCCTCCATGCGCGAACGGGCCGAAGAGCTCGGCGGAAGGCTCTCCGTCGCCCCGATGCCGGAAGGCGGCACCCGCGTCTCCGTTCTCTTCCCGCTCCCCGCCCCCAAAATGCCGGAAGGCACGATCGTCGAAGACCGGCAGGAGAACCCGTCGGCGCCGGTTCACGCCCCGGGCCGGACAACCGGGGCGTGATGCCTGATGCCTCGAAGATCCGGGTCCTCATCGCCGACGATCACGCGCTCTTCCGGTACGGTGTCAGGGCCATGCTCGCCTCCGAAGACGACTTCGAGGTCGTGGGCGAGGCCGCGACCGGTGAGGAGGCCGTGGCGCTCGCCGCGGAGCTAGGGCCCGACGTGGTGCTCATGGACGTGCAGATGCCGGGCATAAACGGCATAGAGGCCACGCGGCGCGTCGTGGAGAGGGACCCGGACGTGGGGGTCGTGGTCGTTACCATGTTCGAGGAGAACGACTCGGTCTTCGCCGCCATGCGGGCTGGTGCCAGGGGCTACGTGCTAAAAGGCGCCGACGCTGACGAGGTCGTAAAAGTGGTTCGGGCCGTCGCGGACGGAGAGGCGCACTTCGGGCCGGAGATAGCCCGGCGGCTCATGGGCTTCTTCTCCGCCCCCAAGCCGGAGGTCAGGGAGGTCTTCCCGGAGCTTACGGAGCGGGAGCGGGAGGTCCTCGACCTCGTGGCGCGGGGCCTCGGGAACCCCGAGATCGCGCGCCGCCTCTACCTGAGTGAGAAAACCGTCAGAAACCACGTCTCCCACGTCTTCCTCAAGCTGCAGGTCGCCGACCGCTCCCAGGCTATCGTCCGCGCCCGGGAGGCGGGGCTAGGCGGGACGGGTGGCTAACCCCCGATCCGGGCTCCCAACGAGGAGGCCCGTGAGGATGGTGCGCAACCCCGAGACCTTGCCAGGTAGGACCATCACCCGGTCGCCACGCCGGGCGCCCCGCCGGGCGCGCACCTCTTTCGCGAACCTGTTCGAGAGCCAGCCGGCGTGCCCTTCTCGGCGTGCCCTTCGTATAAACTGATCTCCGATGTCTTCTAACGTGGGGAACTGATGGTGGAACGAGCGGTAGCACCCGGGTGGTCGGTGTGACCGTACCCCGCTGACGTTGGTGGGGCAGACGGAAGGAGTATGTGAATGGGCGACGAAAAAGGGGAGAGGGCGGATAACCCGGGGGTGGTGGCCCCGCCGCCCCTGATCTTCGCGGGTGCCCTGGTCGCGGGCCTGCTGCTAAACAGGCTTCGTCCTACACCTTTTCTGCCCCGTACCCTCTCGCGGCTACTGGGCTGGCCCCTCGTCGTCACCGGTCTCCTGCTCGGCCTCTGGGGCTTCCGCGAGATGCGTCGGGCCGGGACCAACGTGGACCCGTACCATCCCACGACCGCCATCGTCGAGAGAGGACCTTACGGGTTTACCCGAAACCCCCTCTACGTCGGCATGACCCTGATCTACTCCGGCATAAGCGCCCGCGCCAACGCGTCTCCGGCCGCGCTGCTCCTCCCGGCCGCACTGCACGTCGTTCACTACAAGGTCATAAAGCGCGAAGAGCGGTACCTGGAGAAAAAGTTCGGCGAGGAGTACCTGCGGTACAAGGGGCGGGTGCGGCGTTGGATCTGAGTTCGAAGGGCGGCACCCTTCTTCCGCACGGGGACCGTTCCCCGGAGCTCGCCCCCTCCGCGTGGGTCGCGCCCGGGGCGTTCGTTATCGGGGACGTGCATCTCGGGGAGGATTCCAGCGTCTGGTACGGGGCCGTATTGCGCGGCGACACGGAGCCGATCCGGATCGGCGCGCGCACGAACGTCCAGGACGGGTGCGTGCTGCACGCCGACCCCGGCTTTCCGGCGACGATCGGGGAGGGGTGCGTGGTCGGGCACAATGCGGTCGTTCACGGCTGCGAGGTCGGTGACGGGTGCCTGATCGGGATGGGGGCCACGATCCTCAACGGCGCGAAGATAGGCGAAGGCTCCATCGTCGCCGCCGGCGCCGTCGTTCCGGAGAACCGCGAGTTCCCGCCCCGCAGCCTGATCGTCGGCCTCCCCGCCAAACGCGCCGGCGACGTCACGGAAGAACAGGCGAGGGACGTAGAGCGCGGCGCCCGGGAGTACATCGAGCGGGCCGCCGCCCACCGAAAATCTCTGCACCGCGGAGACGACGGCCCGAGGCAATAGGCACCGGCAAGAAAGACCTGGGACCCGCCCGGTAAGGGCGGGTCCCAGGTGCGCGGGAGTAAACTCGCGTGGGCTTTCGGGCCTCATAGCGGTGTTCATGAGGGTTGAGCGTCGAGCGGGTAGCCGCAGTGTCCGAAGTAGCCCCGCGCATCGTCGGCCGTGACCGCCGAGAGCGCTCGCCCGATGGCCTCCACCAGCGCGCTCCGGTCGCGGGCCTTAGCCTTCCTGAGCAGCGTCTTTATCTTGCTGAAGGCCTCCTCGATGGGAGAGAAGTCCGGCGAGTAGGGCGGCAGGAACAACAGCTCGCAGTCCTGCCCCTCCACGAGTTCCCTAACCCTCTCGCTCCTGTGCGCGCCGAGGTTGTCCATGACCACCACCTGCCCGGGGCGCAGAGACGGCGCCAGGACCTCCTCGACGTAGGCCTCGAAGACCGCTTTCTTGGTCGAGCCGACCACCGCCATGCACGGGCCCATACCCTCGGCGGTCATGCTCGCGATGAGGGTCGTGTTTCGGCCGCGGTTGCGAGGGACTCGTCCGTAGGCCCTCTCGCCTTTTGGCGCCCGGGCCCTCAGGCGCGTCATGGAGGTGTGCGTCCCGCACTCGTCCACGAATACCAGCAAGCGTGGGTCGCGCTCGCCTACCCCCTCATGCCAGCTTTCGCGCTCTTCTTCGTCGCGCTCTGCGGCCGGGAGTGACTTTTTTTGAGCGGCAGCCCAAGCCCCTTGAGGACGCGGCTGACGGTGGCCGTCGAGACCGCCAAGCCGTGCTCGTCATAGAAGAGCTCGCGGTGCTCCTCGAGCGTGAGGTCGGGGTTGCGCGAGACCTGTCCGGGCAACGCCGCCCCCAGGGCGTCGCTCTTACGGGCCGGGGGGCCGGGCACCGGCCTCGGATCGACGCCACCGGTCTCCCGCCGCAGCCTCAGGTAGCGTCTGATGGTCGGCTCCGAGACGCCGAAGACTCGGGAGACCTCCCTACGGGGCATCCCGCGGTCGCAGGCGGCTAGTATCTTCAGCCTGAGATCCTTCGAGTACGGTTTCATCCCACCAGTCTCGCACGCCGATCAATCCCAAAGCAAGCCGCTGTCAGATAAGGTTTTACGATCTCAGGCACACGTGCGCCACGTGGCTCTTGTCCAAGAACGTCAACCCCAAGGTGGTCTCGGAGATGCTCGACCACGCGAACATAGCCATCACCCTCGACACCTACAGCCACGTGCTCCCCGACATGCAGGATAGCGCCGCCAAAGCGATGGAAGAGGCGCTTTCGTAGCCTACTGCTCCCAAAGCCCCCGGTTCGATGGCCGGGGGCTTCGCTTTAGTCACCGACGCTTTGCGTGATTTGCAGGGAATTTGTAAGTACCGGAGGTCGGACTCGAACCGACACTCCCCTTTCGGGGAACCGGATTTTGAGTCCGAGCCGGGCGCTGCGCTTGGTCCCCCACGGGTTACCAAAGTACCCCGTTAGCAGGGATTTTACGATCGGTCAGTGGCCGCCAACCCCTCTCGACCCTCCTCGACCCCCATGGGGTTGGCGTCAAAAGTGTCACCATCCACGACGGGGCGTAGGCTGCCTCTCGGACCGCATGATTGCGGGTGTTGGTATAGGGGAGGGTGCCAGCACAGGTGAGGACGAGACAAGTGCCTAAGCTGTTCTCCGTCTCCCCTCATTGGGACAGTCTAGCAAGGAGTACGCCTGACTCTGGATCAGTTAGTCCTGGTTCGAATCCAGGTCCGGCAGCCTCGCATTTTACCTGCAAATTGGCAAGAAAAATAGACCTCCTATGAGGCCAGTTAGTCAAACTCGACCAAGAAGAACAGAGAAGCTAGGACGTTGACCTGAGATCCTTCACTGGCGAAGGCTGTGGTGGTCGATCGTCGTGCCCGGAAAATCGGCACCCGCAGAGGCGCCTCTGCGGGTGCCGATGAGTTTGTCCTCCCGTTTTTCCTGCTACGAACCCTCGCCCAGCCGCGCTCTGTACTCTTTGAGGTAGCTCTTGGCATTCTTTGCGGTTACCAGGGTTACCCCGGTGTTGATCGTCTTCTTTACCGACTGGCCTTTCGCGGCGGCCACCGCCTCTTCTACGCCGACCTTGCCCATCTCGTAGGGGTCCTGCGCCACCGTGGCATCTATTCCTTGATCCTTGAGGACCACTTGCGTGGCCTCCTCGGTCCCGTCATATCCCACGAGCAGGACGTCTTCCGTCTTTCCGCGGGCCTTGAGAGCCTCCAGTGCTCCTAGCGCCATCTCATCGTTGGCCGCGAAGACAGCGTTCACGTCGGGATTGTTCTGGAGTATGTCTTCCATCGCCGATACGCCCTCGGCGCGGGCGAAGTCCGCGGCCACCTCAGCGACGACCTCGATGTCGGTGCCCTTCACGGCATCTTTCACGCCGGCGATTCGATCTTCGCCCGAGGTCGCTCCCGGAATGCCGTTTATGAGCGCCAGCGTCCCCGAACCATTCATCTGGTCGATGATGTACTCTCCGGCGACCCGCCCGCCCTCGACGTTGTCCGTTCCGATGTAGGTGGTCTTCCCGTCCCAAGAGGGGATGTCCGAATCGATGATGAGAACGGGGACCTGCTTGCTGGCCCGCTCGAGGACCGGCTGCAACTGGTCGGGCGCCGTTGGCGCCACGGCCAGCGCGTCCACCTGCTTGGTCAGCATGTCTTCTACCACGGCTATCTGCTCGTCTATGGCTAGCTCCGAGGACCCGGCGTCGACGATCACCTCTACGTCGGACATCTGCTTGTCCGCGTCCGTGGCCCCGGCCTTGGACGTAGTCCAGAATTCCTGGTTCAAGGCTTTCGGCACGAAGCCGATCGTCATACCTTTGGCCTTGTTCTGCTGGGACTCGGGCGCAAGCGCGCCCCTGCAAGCCGTGAGGAGAAGCAAAACCCCAAGGAGGATGACCGCCAACGTTACCACTTGAAGAGCTCGTGCCTTGTTCATCTTTCTCCCGTCGTTGTGGACGAAATCCGTCAAGCCTGTTTTTCACCTTTGCCTTCTTCCGCCGCGCCGCCCACGATCATCGAGACAAGACGCTCGTGGTTCTCCTCCGTGGGTTCAGCTTCGCCCACCCGAACCCCCTGCCTGAGCACGACAGCGCGGTGGCACACCTGGATGACGTGTTCCAGGTTGTGGGAGATGACGATGACGGAGACCCCGTGCTCCGGCGCTTCCTTTATGAGGCGCAGGACATTGCTGGACTCCCGCGCCCCGAGGGCTGAGGTCGGCTCGTCGAGGATCACGATCTTCCTGCCGAACGACATGGCCCGTGCGCTGGCGACGGCCTGGCGCTGTCCTCCGGACATCAGGCCGATCTCCACCTCCGCGCTGGGAAGGTTCACCTGCAGGCTTTCCAGGCTCTCCTTCGCCTTGCTGGACATGAAACCGTCCCTGACCCATCCCCAGCCCCCAAGCCACCGGGGCGTGACGGGCTCTCTCCCGGCGTAGAAGTTTCCCACGACGTTCATGTTGTCGAACAGCGAGAGGTCCTGATAGACGGTCTCCATGCCGAGGTCCCGAGCCTCCATGGGCGAGTTGAGCGTCACCTCCTCCCCTTCCAGAAAGATCCGGCCCTCGTCGGGCTGGTGGACGCCGCTGAGGCACTTGATGAGCGTGGACTTGCCGGCGCCGTTGTCGCCCAGCAGCGCCAGGACCTCGCCGCGCTGCAACTCGAGGCTGACGTTGTCCAGGGCGAGCGTGGCCCCGAACCGTTTCGTCATGTTCCGTACCTCGAGGATCGGGGTTTCTTTCTCGTCCTGGCTCGTCTGTTCGCGTTCGGCTTCCACGTCAGTCTCCCCGAGCCTGGAGGGTTCGGAACCGTCCTTCGAGATACCTGCGCAACACGTCGAGCTCCACGGCGAAGACGATGATGCCGCCGGCGACTATCAGTTGCCAGTACTCGTCGACGTTCAGCAGGTTGAGACCGTTCGCGATGACCCCGAGAATGAGCGCGCCGACCAGGACTCCGGCGACGGAACCTCTGCCGCCGAAAAAGCTGCCTCCACCGATGATCACGGCGGCGATGGCCTGCAGCTCCGCCAGCTCGCCCGCGGTCGGATAGCCTGAGGCCGTCCTTCCGGCAGTGATCACACCGGCGAAACCGGCCATGAGGCCGCTGATCAAGAACACCGACAGGATAACCCTGTCTACAGGGATGCCAACCCTGCGGGCCGCCTCCTTGTCTCCCCCGACCAGGTAGATCCAACGCCCCCACTTGAGGCGCTTGGTCAGGACGACCGCGACGAGCGCGAGCCCGGCGACCAGCAACACCGGAACCGGAAGGGGCCCTATGTACCCGCTTCCGAGCGTAATTACGATGCCAGGCACGTGGGGTATGGCGCGGCCGTTCGAGAGCACGAGCGCCAGGCCGCTCGCGGCGTAGAACATTGCGAGGGTCGGGATAAAGGCGTGCGGCAGCCTTCCTTTTGTGAGCATGAACCCGTTGAGAAAACCTGTTACCAGGCCCGTGAGGAGGAAGGCGGCGACGCTGAGCGAACCACCGAGACCCTGGTTCCACGTAAAGACGAGCGCCCCGATCACCGTCGAGAGCGCAAGCACGGAGCCGACCGAGAGGTCGATGCCGGCGACGAGAATAACGAACAACTGGCCTATCGCCAGGACGGCTAGCGCCGAGGTCTGGACGACGATGTTGGAAACGTTCTGCACCGTCAGGAATACGGGACTGAGCACGTTGAACGCCATGATGAGCAGCAACAGGATGATAGCGGGACCCAGCCTTATTAGCGCGAGAGACCACCGCAGCGACCTCTCCGAACTCAAGGGCGACTGCGAACCGGTGATTCGCTCCATAAAAGCGCTCATGTCACCCTCTTGTGGTGTCGCCCGGTGCAGCCGGACTGTGCCTCCGGCAGGTTAGTAGCTTCCCTCATGGCGCCCAACACCTCCCGTAACCCTGCGAATCCCCTCTCGGAACGATGGTACCTATTTGCGTTACTCGCGTCAAACGCAGTCTTCGGATCGCATGAAGTTCTGCGCCGAGCTTGACGGGGCATTCGCGCGTTCTGTACGCTGGAGCTTGATCGGAGGGGTCCGAAGCGGGAAGCGTGGGTGATGGGGTCATGATGGCGGGGTGTTCCCTTTGAGGGTGGGGTTGTTAGGCGCGGGCAGGATAGGCGTGTTCCACGCCACGGTACTCGCCGAGGATCACCGCGTCGAGGAGGTGGTCGTCGGTGACGTCGATGCGAAACGGGCTGCGGCGCTTGCGGAGAGGATCGGGGGGGAGTCCGGGAGCATCGAGGAGGTCATCGGGTCTGGGCTGGATGCCGCGACGATCGCCGCAACGACGTCTGCCCATGCGGGCTTGATCAACGCCTGCCTCGACGCCGGGTTGCCTGCCTTCTGCGAGAAACCGGTCGCGCTCGGCTACGAGGAGACGGTAGAGATCGTAGACCGCGTCGAGTCCTCCGGGGCGATCCTACAGGTCGGCTTTATGAGACGGTTCGACGCCGGGTACAGGGAGGCGAGGCGCCTCATAGATACCGGCGCGCTCGGGACGGTGTATTCGATGCACATGCTCGGCCACGATCACGAGCCGCCACCGGAAGAGTACATCCCCCTGTCAGGCGGCATCTTCCGGGATCTGCACATCCACGAGTTCGACGTCCTGCGCTGGCTTACGCGGAGCGAGGTGGAGGAAGTGTTCGCCCAGGGGAGCGTGCGAAAGTTCGATATGTTCGCCAGGCACGGGGACTTCGATACCTCCGCCATCATGGTCAGGATGAAGTGCGGCGTGCTCGCGGTCATTACGGG
>JACDFX010000035.1 GCA_013815575.1 Rubrobacter sp. | reverse complement strand
GTCTTGCTCTCTGACGTGGCTGAGGTTGGGGAGGCGAGTTCGGACATCTCGGGCGTCTCCCGGACCAACGGCGAGCCCAGCCTCGGGCTAAACGTCGTCAAGGAGCCGGAGGCTAACACCGTTGAGGTGGCGGAGGGCGTTACGACGGCGCTGGAGCAGGTGCGCGATGACCTTGGCGAGGACGAGGTGATCGTGGTCTTCAACTCGGCCGAGGACGTCGAGGAGTCGGTGAACGGGCTCGTGGAGAAGGCGCTTATCGGTGGTTTTCTGGCCGTTGGGATCATCTTCCTCTTCCTCCGCTCCTTGCGCGCCACGCTCGTCACGGCCGTCTCCCTGCCGACCTCGATCCTGGCCGCCCTGCTCTTCTCGTGGGCGGATAACCTGACCTTGAATATCATCACCCTCGCCGGCCTCACGATAGCCGTCGGGCGCGTGGTGGACGATGCGATCGTGGTTCTCGAGAACGCGTACCGCTACGTGCAGGAGGGCTACAGTCCCGAAGAGGCCGCCCTAAAGGGCACGACGGAAGTGGCGAGCGCCATCACGTCCTCGACGCTGACCACCACCGCCGTATTCCTGCCGCTTGGTCTCGTCGGCGGTATCGTGAGCAAGTTCTTCCTGCCGCTCTCCCTGACCGTGGCCTTCGCCCTGATCGCCTCCCTGATCGTCTCCATAACCGTCATCCCGGTCCTCACGAGCGTCTTTATCAAGCGCCAGGTGAAGCGGGGGGCGGCCCCGGAGCCGCGGGTGGAAGGGAACTACTACCGCGAGGCGCACCCGGACGAGGATTACGAAGACGAATACCTGGCGGACGAGAGCCGCCGCTCGCGCCGGACCCAGCGTGGTTCGCGCGGGTTCGGGGTGCTGGTCGTCTCGTTGCTGGTGCTGGTCGCGCTCTTTATCGGGGCGGTTGTCGCGGCGGGGGTGGGGCTGCTCGACGGGTTGTCCTTCATCCCGGCTGGAATCACCGAGGGTCTGGGCGGCATTGCGGATGGGGTACGAAACGTCGTCGGCGGAATAGATACGGGCTCGCCGGTCTTTCTGGTGGTCGCGGGGGCCGTGGCGGCGCTCCTGATCGTGGGGCTGGCTCTCTTCGCGGCGCGGGCGGCGAGGCGCTCTTCGGCCCGTCGCGGGGGGGACTCGGACGGCCTGCTCGTTGACCTCTACGCGCCCCTTTTGCTGTGGAGCCTCAGGCACCGGCTGGCAGTCCTTCTAATAGCGCTTCTGGCGTTCGTTGGCGGGCTCGCGGCCATACCGTTTCTCGCGGTCAGCTTCTTCCCGCCGAGCGAGGAGCGGCTCCTGCAGGCCACCGTCGAGCTTCCTGCCGGGACCGCCATCGGCGAGACCAGCGAAGAGTTGCGGCCTTTTGAGAACTTCATGAACGGGGACCGCGGCGTCGAGAGCTACCAGCTCTCCATTGGTGGGGAGGACAACTTCAACCCGGACGCCCCCTTGCGTACCGGGAACCAGGCCCAGGCTTTCGTCGTGGTCGGGGAGGACGCCAACGTGCAGGAGACCCTCTCCCGGCTGGCCGAGGAGGGAAGTGACCGCTTCGGCGAGGGTTTCCAGGTCCAGATCTTGCAGCAGGGGCCGCCGACCGGCGGGATCGAGATCACCATAACCGGCGGCAACGAAGAAGATCTCCGCCGGGCCTCGGAGACGGTCGTGGACGAGCTGGACCGGACCGACGACGTAACCAACGTCCAGAGCGACCTCTCGGAGGTTAGCCCGGAGATAGAGGTCTCCGTCAACGCCGCCGACGCCGCGGAGGCCGGCCTCTCCCCGGGCGCCGTCTCGACCTCGCTCGCGACCCTGCTCGGCGGCACGGGTTCACAGGTGATGCTCGGCGACGAGCCCGTCGCCATAGGCCTGTCTGAGGGCTCTGCCGACTCCATCGAGGAGGTGAGCGGGCTCCCCATAGGTTCCGGGCAGACCGTGGGCGACGTGGCGGAGGTCAGGGAGGTTCAGGCGCCCTCCGCCATCAGCCGCGACGACGGTGATAGGGCCGTGACCGTGACCGGCACCATCACCTCGGAGGACACGAGCTCCGTCTCGGGCGAGGTGAACGCCGCGCTGCCTAAGCTGGACCTACCCGACGGCGTGACCGCGGGCGTCGGGGGGGAGAGCGAGGACATCGAGGAGAGCTTCAGGAACCTGATTCTCTCCATCGGGGTGGCGCTCGTGCTGGTGTACCTGATCCTGGTCGTCTTCTTCGGCTCCCTCGTCACGCCGCTCATCATCCTGCTCGCCGTGCCGCTCACGACGGCCGGGGCCTTCGGCGCGCTGCTCATCACCGGTACGGCGCTAAGCTTGCCGGCGCTGCTGGGGGTCTTGCTCCTGATCGGGATCGTCGTCTCGAACGCGATCCTGCTCGTCGACTTCGCCCAGAACGCCCGCGACCGCCACGACACGGTGGACGGCGCGATCTTCGAGGCGGGCCGCGCGAGGCTGCGCCCCATCCTCATGACCGCGCTGGCGACCATCTTCGCCCTCGTCCCGCTCGCGTTCGGCTTCGGCGGCGGGGGGAGCGCGCTCATCTCAAGCAGCCTCGCGATACCCGTGATCGGGGGCCTCATCACCTCCACGTTCCTGACCCTGCTCGTCGTCCCCGTCGGCTACTCGCTCGTCAGGGGCGGTCTGAGGCGGAAGAAGGGCTAACTTTTGGAGGCGAGGTTGCAGACCGGGGAACGGGCGCCGGGCTTCGACCTCGTCGCGGCGGGATCGGGACGGCGGGTGGGCCTGCGGGACCTGATGGGGCGGAAGGTCGTGCTCGTCTTTCATTTGCAGGGCACGGCCCCGACGGCGCGTGAGATCAACCACGCCGTCCGCTCTCGCTTCCCCGACCCCGACGAGGTCCTCGTCGCCAGCGTCATAGACCTCTCCATCGTTCCGCCCGTCTACTGGATGACGGTCGGGCTGGTCCTCGGCAGCGCCTACGACCAGGCGACGCGGGAGATCCCCCCCGACGTGGACCCGGCTGACTACCTCATCATCCTGCCTGACTGGGGCGGCCGGGTCAGCCGCGAGTACGGCGCCCGCAACACGGGCCGCGCCGCCGCCATAGCCGTCGTGGACGAGGACTCGAACGTGACCCTCTCCTACCAGGGAGAGCGCCCCGTAGAGGCGGTGTTCGGGGCGCTCGAAAACCTTTAGCGTGTTTTGTACGACAGCCCCGTAGCGACGAAAGTTGCAGACTTGCCGGAGTAGCACCCGGCACAGGAGGTCGCAATGACCACCAGAGAAGGCAGGCACCGCACCCCGGACAGGCGGCAGCAGATCCGGATGCGCGAGGCCCTCAAGGACAGGTTCGAGACCATCCCCGTTCACGTCCCGCGCAGCGAGGTAGAGGCCCTGGGCGCCGAGATCGGCCTGGAAGACCCGACCGAAGCCGCCCGCCTCTTCGACCGCCTAAAAGGCATCTCGTGGAGGGGAGACTACGTCCGCTCGGAGACGGGCTGGACCGCCGCGTGGGTCGAGGAGATCAATTAGAGGTTTTAGGTATAGAGCTTTCGGGATGGTAATTAGCCTTTGACTGTATAAATGGTTCGTGTTGAATCTTGCACTGTTTGTAGTTTTTCGACTTGTAGCGAGTTAGTTATTTACGCTGATGATCGGGGCAAGTAGAATTCTAGTATCTGGAGTTGGACTCTATACTACCATGGCTCTCAACGGAGGGCAGGGGAGAGAATGAGCGAGAACCGCCAATTGGTAGCACTCGGAGAGGGCGTCTACACGGTGCCCGAAGCGGCGCGTATCTTGCGCCCCAACATGACCGAAGACAGGCTACGGTATTGGCTGAACGAAGGCTTGCTAGGAGAGCCTGTGCGTCGTGGTTATCGCGGAAGGCCGCACTTGCTGTCCTTCAAGCAGCTACTGCGGGCCAGGACCATACGGGATTTGCGAGGCAAGCTCCGGTTCCCCTTACAAAAAGTGAGGCCGGTCATAAAGGAGCTATCTGAGGCAGCGTTTCTATCTGGCAAGGAATGGCACGCGCTAGATTTCGTCTGGACCCCGGAGGGCGAGATAGGCGTTTACGATGGCGGCGACTACGTCTATGAGGTGAGAACGGGCCAACTTATGATACCGCGAGCGTTGTTGCCTGAACTTCAGGAGATCGCCCGCGAAGCGAGAAAGGATTGGGTTCGTGGCGAAGTCGGGATCGCAAACCACCCACGACTCGTCAGCAACGCTCGGATAGTGGCCGGTTCCCCGACCATAAGGGGGACGAGGATCGAAACGTCCTTCATAGCCTACGTGGTGGGACAGTTCGGCGTCGAAGAAACCTTGAAGATGTACCCTTACCTCGATAGGGAGGCGGTGGAAGAAGCCGCCGATTTTGAGGGCATCTCGTTCGCCGCGTAAGCGTACTCATGGACGAGAACGTTTCCGGCCTCAGGTTAGCCGACATCCTCAACGCCTACGGCGAGCAATACGGCTGCACGTTCGTTACTTTTCCCGCTGCCGCTCATAAGGGGGCCCCTGACGAAGACGTGCCGGGCATCGCAAGGGAACTAGGCGCAACGGCGCTCCTGAGCATAAACGTCACGGACTTCGGCGCGAAAGAACAGTATTTTCGGGCGCTTGTTGCCGCTGGCGTTTCGGTTGTGTCACTAAAGATACGTAACAACGATACGGGCGATAGGGAGTACATAACGAACACTCTGACGAAGCATTTGCGGAAGATAGCCAAGACTCTGAACAGTACCGAAGAAAGCGTGGTGATTAGCGTGGATAAATCCAGGGCACGCCCCGCGAGCCTACAAGAGATACTAGACAAAGAGTTTTTCTAATACCCCTATGCCATGAGCGATAACTCGAAGCAAGACGGACCCAAATAGGAGACGCCGAAGAGCCACGAAATCACTATCCCCAAGCGGGATGAATTCCTTTGGAATCTTCGCAAGGTATCCAAGACACAGGAGCGCAAAACGCAACCGAGCCATGCGGCAACCAGCCTAAGACCTCGTGCCTTCAGCCTTCCCATCCAGCCTCACCGTTCCCGCTTTTTCGCCGCGGACTTCGACTTCGACGGGACCTTCGCCCCGCACGACCCAGACGTAGTGCTCTGCGTGGTCGGAGGGCAGGCCCTGGAAGAACGCAGGGCCTTTCCACCCGCCGCCAACCAGCGCCGAGCGCCCGGCGAGGTGGCCCAGGTCCACCTCTGGTTCGCCGGATGCGAGGCTTGCGCCTTCGGGCAGTCTTAAGACCGCCTTTACTGGCTTGACGAGCTTTTTATCGGCGGCGAGGCGGGTGACGTTGGTGGGCAGGTAGCCCGTGTTCTCGACGCGTAGCTCCAGGCGTCGCACGCCCGGAGAGAGCTCTTCGGTTCGGAGTTCCGCTTCGAGGTGGGGGGCGGTTGAGGCGTGGGCCAGGGCGAAGCGGGCCAGCTTCTCGCACTCCGCCTCCAGGAACTTCGGGGGCGGGTTCTGGTGGGTGAACTTGGTCTTCCAGCCCCCGACCTCGACGCGCCCGAGTTGCGGGTGGTCGAAGGGGGCCCAGGGGGAGAAGCCGCTCCCGCCGAGTTCTCGGTCGTTCCAGGCGAGCATCTTTAGCGAGGCCTCTTCGGGCGGGTCGCGGAAGAAACTTATGAAGTCCTTTACCTCGACGCCGGCGGCCTGGGGCAGGGACCAGAACTCGACGGTGAAGGCGAAGACGCCGTAGTAGTCGAAGGCCCAGTCGTCGAAGGCGCCGGTTATGAACTTTTTCTCCTCGTAACGGAAGTCGTGGTAGACGGAGATGTTGGGGTAGCCGGTCAGGTCGGTTCCACGGTCCCCGATGGCCTTGTAGACGGCGAGGTCGTGGTCCGGCATCTCTTTGTCGTCCCGGTCAGAGTAAGGACGTAGGATCGCGCCGCAGAAGGTGTGGTGGCTGTGGATGGAGAAGACGTTGCGGCGGGCGAGCAGGGCGTCCACGTGCGCCCTCGATTCCGGCTCCGAGAGCGGGTACGGCCCGGCCCCGCCCTGGTCGGCGTCCTCGCGCCAGCGGTACGGGTACTGGCGGTTCATGTCGAGGCCGTGGAAGGGGCGGGCTATCTTCTTCTCGAAGCCGTCGTAATTCTCGAAGACACCCTCTTTGTAGAGGCGGTAGTAGGTGGCCCCGGGCTCCGCCTCGTCAGGGGCGCGCGGGACCATCAGGCGTTCGTCCCCTTCCGAGATGCGCCACTCGCCGTTCGGGTCTTCCACGCGCATCTGGAGAGCGTGGCCGTCGCCGTCGATGTCCCCGGGCTGGAGGCCGGGCTCGGGCTCGGGCTCCGGCCAGGGGCGCGGGTTGGAGCGCAGGGTGTGGGGCGTTGTCAGGTAGTACTCGGCGCCGTCGGGGGAGAGGCGCGGGAGGACGTAGAAGGTCTGTTCGTCCAGGAGGCGGGTTACGACGTCGTCGTGGCCGTAGCCTTCGAGCAGGTTTTCGATCAGGTACAGCGCCGCCATCGAGCCTGTCACCTCGCCGGCGTGGGTGTTGCCGTCGACCCAGAAGGCCGGCTTCTCGGAGGCTGGCCCAGTCTGCGTGTTGGTGAGCTCCGTGAGCCAGATCTCACGTCCCTCCACGCTCCTGCCCACGGACTCGACGCGACAAAGCGCCGGGTGTTTTTCGGCGAGCGCGTTAAGGGTTTGCGTCAGTTCCTCGTAGAGCAGGTATCGGTCGAAACTCGTCTTCATGTCTCCTCTGGGGGATTCGGGGGCCGGAAACCGCATATTATGGACCATTTCCGGCCAGAGGTTACCCCTAGATGTGCCGCCCGGATTTGACATGCTCCCCTATGTTGGGTAACGTCATTATCTCCCCTGTGATGCCGTTTCTGGAGGGCATCGGGGGCTATATAATCGTTACATTACAGGCTGGGCATGGTCAGAGGTGGTACGACGCTGGAAACCTCGGTTGGAACGGTCCTCTCGGGACGGTACAAGGTAAAGAGCACGCTCGGTTCGGGTGGGATGGCGGTCGTCTACAAGGCGCAGGACGCCATCCTCGGGAGATCCGTGGCCCTCAAAACCCTTCACCTCCACTACGCGGAGATGCCCTCTTTTCAGGCCCGTTTCCGGCAGGAGGCGCGGGCGATGGCCTCCCTGGACCACGAGAACATCGTCAAGGTCTACGACATCTCCCAGGACGGCGAGGTGCCGTTTATCGTGGTGGAGTGCGTGGCCGGGAGGGACCTCGGCAAGCTTCTCGGCGGGCAGGGCGGCGGACGTTTGGGCGAGGCCTTCGTGCGGCGTATGGCGGCGCAGCTCTTGCGGGCGCTCTCCTACGCCCACCGGCGTGGGATCATCCACCGGGACATAAAGCCCTCGAACATCCTGCTCACCCCCGAAGGGACCGTCAAGGTGGCGGACTTCGGCATCGCGCGCATCATCGAGGAGGACGACCTCGCCGGCGGGGAGCCTGGGGAGATCGTGGGCAGCGCCCGCTACATGTCCCCGGAGCAGCTCCGGGGTGATGAGGCTAAGCCCGAGAGCGACATCTACTCCGTCGGCGTCCTGCTCTACCACTGTCTTACCGGAAGGCCGCCCTTCTCCGGCGACGTCAAGAGCCTCGCCCGTCAGCACATGCGCGAGGAGCCCACCCCGCCGCGCCGGCTGAACAAGAAGATCTCGCCCGGCATGGAGGCCGTGATCCTGAAGGCCCTGGACAAGGACCCCGCGAACCGCTACCACTCGGCCTCCGCGATGCTCGACGACGTGGAGGTGGAGCCGCCCCCGGTGGCCTCCCGCACGACGGTGGCCGCGAAGTCCTCATCCGGCAAGCGGCGCGGCGGGCTCGTTCTGGCCTCGGTCCTCGCCCTGCTCCTGCTGCTCGGCGGGGGCGTCGCCCTGGCCTCCGGCTACGTGGGCCTGCCGCAAAACGGCGTCGAGAACGCCCTGAAGCGCATAAACCCCGTGGAGACGAAGGCCCCCGCGCCGCCCGAAGCCCCGCAAGAGACGGCCGCAGAACCGCAGGACACGGCCGTGGCGCCCGAAGCCCCTACCAGTACGGAAGACGCCCCGCAACCCGTAGCCTCCGTGGCGGAGACGGCATCCCGGCGGGAGCAGCAGGAACCCCAAAGGTCGCTCGTCCCGGTCCCGAACGTCACGGCCTACTACGATTACTACGCGCTCGACACCCTGGCCGCGAGCGGCTTCAACGTGGCCTTCGTCAGGGAGTACCAGGAGGGCTTCGCCGCCCGCGGCGTGACCTGGGCCACCGAGCCCGCCGCCGGTACGCTCGCCCCCGAAGGGTCGACCGTGACGGTCTACGCCACGCCGGAGGACCTGCCGCAGCCGGTATTCTAGGGCACGGCCGCCTCGCGGCTTTTAGCTCCTGAGGGTGTTGGCGGGGAAGCCTTGCTACGAACCCGCCCGGTAAGCCTTGCTTCGCAGCCCGACGGTGTGGTGGAGGAGGAAGACGGCGACGGGGAGGGAGGCCGGGTCTAGCGGGTCGAAGGTCGCCCTGTAGCGGCGGTTCGTCAGGCCGCCTGAGAGGCGGGCCGTCTCGTTGCCGGTCGAGGAAAGGGCCGTGGCCCTATTTCGGAACAGGGAGATGCGGGCCTCGTAGACTCGCTCGTCGGAGCGCAGCGTCAGGGAGGTTGGGGAGCCGGCGGGCTCGGCGGTCAGGGTCTCAGTGTCGCCGGTCATCATCACGTAGCGGTGGCCCGGGGCCTGTTGGATCTCCGCCTCGAGGTCGCCGGCCCGGAGGCGGGTCCCCCCTGCCGCGTCCGTCAGGAGTCGGCCGAAGATTTCGTTTTCGGGGGTGAGCAGGTCCAGTCCCGGGGAGATCAGGCCGCGGGCGCGGGCGGTGAAAGAGCCGCCGAGGGTCCGGGACAGGTCCTTCCACGAGGCCTGATTCTCTTTGTGTAGAACTCGGCTCATGTCTATGGATCATACGAC
>JACDFX010000341.1 GCA_013815575.1 Rubrobacter sp. | reverse complement strand
CCACGACCTCTCGGTGGTGAAGCACATCTCTGATCGGGTGGCGGTGATGTACCTCGGCAAGATCGTGGAGGTCGCCGACCGCAAGGACCTCTACGACAACCCCCGCCACCCCTACACGGCCTCGCTGCTCTCGGCCATCCCCGTCCCCGATCCCCGCAAGGAACGCGCCCGCCAACGCGTCGTCCTCACCGGCGACGTGCCCTCCCCGGCAACCCCCCCGAGCGGCTGCTCCTTCCACACGCGCTGTCCCCGCGCCCAGGACTACTGCAAGGAGAACACCCCGCCCCTCGAACCGCAGGAGAGCGAAAACCACCTGGCGGCCTGCTTTTTTCCGGTAAAGGAGGGGCAGAAGATAGAAGAGGCCGCCACGAGCACGCCGTACCGCGTCGAGTAGCGTCGTAGCACGCCTGCGAAGCCGCGGCATGCTGGCCACCCGATAGTACAATCTCCGCGTGTGGCGGAGTGCAGATAAGAGGGGCGGGAGGCGTGGCGGGCTCTTGCGCCTGCTGGTGTTCGTAGGGATTCTGGTCGCGACCGCGGCCGGGGCGTTCTATGCGGGACGGTCCCAGAGTCCGGCGGCTTTGCAGGAGAGGGACCGGGAGAGCCTGGATCTGTACGCCGAGGCGCTCGACGTCGTTCGGGACGACTACGTGGACCAGGGGGCCATCGACCCCAAGAAGCAGACGTACGGGGCCATAGAGGGGATGCTGGGCACTCTGGGCGACAAGGGCCACACACGCTTCCTAACCCCGGAGGAGCGCGAGCAGAACCAGGAGGGGCTCTCCGGCTCCTACGTCGGCATCGGGGTTCAGTTGGAGGCCCGCGAGGGCGACGTGGTCATCACGGCGCCCATAGAGGGCTCGCCGGCGGAGGAGGCGGGCGTGGAGTCGGGGGATGTGGTGGTCGGTGTGGACGGCGAGAGCGTGCGCGACGAGGAGATCTCCGGGATCGTCTCGAAGGTCAAGGGGTCCGAGGGGACGAGGGTAAAGCTGACCGTCTCGCGGGATGGGAGCGAGCGGGTGTTCGACCTGCGGCGCGAGCAGATAGACTCGCCGGTGGTCACCTGGACGCGTATCCCCGGCACCGACGTCGCCCACGTCCTCCTGTCGTCCTTCTCCGACGACTCCGCCGAGGAAGTGCGTAAGGCCTTCGAGGAGGCGAAAGACGCTGGTGCGAGGCGCTTTGTCTTCGACCTCCGGAACAACCCGGGCGGAAGGCTGGACCAGGCGGTCGAGGTGGCTGGCTTCTTTCTGGAGCCGGGCAGCATCGCCTACGTCCGCAAGGACGCCTCCGGCGGGCGCGAGGAGATCAGGGTCGAGGGTGAGCCCGGCCTGACCGACGCGCCGCTGGTCGTGCTCGTCAACGACGGGTCCGCCTCCAGCTCCGAGATCGTGGCCGGCGCCCTCAGGGACAACGGCCGCGCGACCGTCGTCGGGCAGACCACCTTCGGCACGGGGACCGTACTCTCCGAGTTCGAGCTGGACGACGGCTCCTCCCTCCTGCTCGGCGTCGCCGAGTGGCTGACGCCCGACGGGGATTTTATCCGGGAGACCGGCATCGAGCCCGACGTGAAGGTCCCCCAGGAAGAGGGGGACGAGGCCGTCGCGCCGACCGACCTGCGGGAGACCTCACGAGAACAGGCCTTCGAGAGGGACGCGCAACTGCGCGTCGCCTTCGAAGAGCTCCCCGGTCGGTAGCCGGGGCTTGAAGCCGGGCCCTTCCGCAGGATGTCCTCGGGCGGAGCAGACCGGCACGGGGGAGAGGTCGTCCGGACACCCCGCCGCCGCCGGTCTGGGTCGCCAAACGGAAGATTCCGCGTAAGGTCCTGTGACGTTCAAATGCAACGAATACCCGGCCTTCGCCTGGGCGCCAGGGCCGGTGAGGAGCCTGTGGTCGAGGTGTCGGCGATCCATGAGGTCAGGCGCTCGTATCCCGCTTGCGGGGCTGCGCACAAGGTGGGCGTTCTCAGAAATTCGGGTGAGTCCGTAACCCGGGGTTCCATCCGCCCGACCCGCTGGGATCTCCCCTCCGGTGTCCAGATCGGCCCGCCTCTCCCGCCGCGTGGGAGAAGATCGCCCATTTTCGGTATAGAAAAGCGGTCGACGCCTGTCGTAGAGTGTCCGAGATGCGCCGGGCGGCCGTGCCACACCCCCCTCCGGGACGGCCGCCCCTTTTCTCTCTCCTCCTTTCGCTGTGGGCGCGGAGGGGAAAGCCGGGCGCGCGTATCATGCCGCGTCCGGAAAGGGCTACTCAGAAAGGGGAGAATAGCGTGAGAGCGGAGCAGATCGTTTCCGAGATGGTGGCCGAGGCGCTCGTGCACCAGGCCGAGGCGCTTTCCGAGGGGACCGGCCGGCCCTTCGAGGAGGCCTTCGCGGAGATCCTAGAGGCCCCCGCCGGCCGCCGACTCGTCGAGTTGGCCGACGGGCCGCACCGTCTCGAGAGGGCCGCCGACTGGCAGGTGGGCCTGCTCGGAGCCCGCAAGAGCCGGAGACCGGCGCGCCTACGTGCCTCGGAGGAAGCGGGCGCGAGGTCGTCGAAAGCCCCACTCATCCAACCCCGTAGAAGCCTAGTGTCCCGCGATCTTATGCGAGAGGGATGAGAAGATTATGCTGATCCTGTTCGTCGAGTATCACGCGTCGTTCCGCCAGTCAGCCTCCTACATGATGGACCAGGAGGCCGACATGGAGGTGGTCTCCCAGGCCGGCTCCGTGGCCGAAGGCCGCCGGAAGATGGCAGAGGGGGGCATAGACGCCGCCCTCGTGGACATCCCCCTGCCCGACGAGGGTGCCCCCGAGCTGGTCCGGGAGTTGCACGACGCGAACCCAGCCGTCCCGGTTTTGGTGCTGACCCGCGTGGAGGACCCGGACGTCCGCGCGGAGTTTCTGGCAGCGGGGGCGAGCGAGGTGCTCTCCAAGGAGTGCACCTTCGTGCAGATCCTCGCGGCGGTCAGGAGGCTGAGAAGCGAGGTGTAGGGACGGGCGCCCGTGCGACCCTGGTAAGACCCCGCCCGAACACCCCGGGGCGTGGGGAGGCCCTGGATCGGGTAGGTATCGGAAGCAACTAATGAGTATGGAGGATAGCGTTTGAGCCGTGTGTTCCTGTTGGAAGACCACTCCTGGTTCCGTAGGGCCCTCGTTGGCCTTTTGGAGCGGGAGGCGGACCTTGAGGTAGTCGGCGAGGCCGGGTCGCTCTCCGAGGCGCGCGACAGCGTGACGGACAAGACGAGGCGCATCGACCTCGCGTTGATCGACCTCCTCCTGCCCGACGGCATCGGCACGGACCTGATAGGGGATCTGCGCAGGACTAACCCGGGCGTGCCCGTGCTGGTCCTGACCGTGGCAAAGGGCCC
>JACDFX010000340.1 GCA_013815575.1 Rubrobacter sp. | reverse complement strand
TCTCTATCCCACTCTCGGGCATCATGCGCCCGTGCTCCAGGTAATATTCGCAGCTCCACGGAAACTCCGTGAAGGAGAGCTCGAGCGAGGAATCCGCCTCCGCGGCGGCCTCCATGACCCGCATCCCGGCCCGAACCACCTCTGTCCCTATGCCGTCCCCGCCTATGACCGCCACGTTCACCATTCGTCCATGCTAACAAAATCGGCCGCGCTCCGGTCCAACCGGGGCAGGATATAATCATCCCCGGAAAGAATGAGAGGAGAAAACCGTGCCGAGAGCCACGCTGAACGGCGTAACCCTGGCCGAGAGCGACCACACCGAGGTAGTCGAAGGGAACCACTATTTCCCGTCGGACTCCATCAGGAGGGAACTCTTCCAAGAGAGCGACACCACTACCCACTGCCCCTGGAAAGGCGACGCGGGCCACATGAGCGTCGAGGTGGACGGTTCCGTCGTCGAGGACGCGGCCTGGTACTATCCAGCGCCACTGGATGCCGCAAAGAACATCAAAGACCACGTCGCCTTCTACGGAAACAAGGTCGAGGTGTCAGGATAGGTCAGTTTGCAAGGAGCTTGAGACTTCGCGCGACAGTCGGCCCATTGCCTTTGCCCGTAGCCTACAGCTCTTGACCCCCTTCCGCCGCCCGAGGCGCCGGGGAGAGGAGGTTCGTCGTGAACGGAGAGAGGACGCAGGAACGCAGGGAGGCCGTGGAGAGGTTCGACGCGGCAACCAGGGAATCGTACAAGGTTGCCGTGGACCAGGCCTTCGAGGTGCAGAAAAGCGGGGCTAAGCTCTCGCGGGCCTTCTTCGAGAATTGGGTCCAATCGTTGGAGGAGGGGGTGGAGATCAACCGCCGCGCGCTCGAGGGCCTGCAACAGATCGCCGCCCAGAGGCGGGAGGCCTTCTACGGCCTCTCCCGCGAGTCCCTGGGCGCCTACGAGGGGTTCGTGGACTCGCTCGGCCACTACGAGGCGGAGATCTCTGAAAATCCGGGGAACGCCGGCAAGGATCGCAACGCCTGACCAGGCCTGGCCTTGCGGATTGTGCCTCGACCCTATAGATTAAGAGAAATAAGCGAAGCGACGGGAGTTGCGCCAGCGGTTCATGCAAGAAGAAGAGGTCCCAAAGACCGTCTCTAATGCGTCACCGTACCCTAGCTTCCGCGACGTGAACCCCCTCGCGGCCGGCGTGTTGCGGCGCAACGGCGTCAAATCCTGGACAAAGCCGGCGCCATCTCTCTATCCCCACCAGTGGAGCTGGGACTCGGCGTTTATCGCTCTCGGGCTCGCCCACGTGGACAACCGACGGGCGACTGGCGAGCTCGAGGCGCTCTTCTCGGCGCAGTGGAAGACCGGCAAGGTGCCGCACATCGTCTTCAACCCCGAGGCGCCCCCGCAGAGCTACTTCCCGGACGCCGAGCGCTGGAACTCCCAGGGGCTCTCAGAGCACGCGCCGACGGGGCCGCGCACCAGCGGCCTCTGCCAGCCGCCGGTCCACGCTCTGGCGGTGCGCAGGATCTGGGAGACCGCGCAGGACAAGGACGAGCGCGGTATCGAGGCCGCGAAGACGTTTCTCGTTGGCAACTACCCCCGTCTCTTCTCCTGGCACCGCTACCTGGCTACGGCCCGCGACCCGGAGGGCTCGGGGCTGGTTACCATCTACCATCCGTGGGAGAGCGGGACTGACAATTCCCCCCGCTGGGACGTGCCGCTCTCGCGCATCGCGATCGGGGAGGTCCCCAGCTACACCCGCTACGACGTCCAGCACGTCGCCGACGCCTCGCACCGTCCGACGGACGAGGAGTACGACTGTTTCCTGTGGCTGCTCGAGCTGCTCAAGCGGGCGCGCTACGAGGAGGTGGACATTTACGGGTCGCACCCGTTCCTGGTCAAGGACGTGCTCTTCAGCGCGATCCTGGTTGCGGCCAACGAGGCGCTGCTGGAGATCGGGGAGGTCGTCGGGGCGCCGGCCGAGGAGCGGGCACAGGTCGAGGCCTGGATCGCACGCGGCAGGGAGGGCCTCGAAGAGCAGTGGGACCCGGCGCTGGGGCTCTGTGTGGACCGTGACGTGCTCACCGGCGAGTCGCTGCGGGTGCGCACGGTGGCCGGCTTCGCGCCCCTGATCTCCGGCGGCCTGGGCGGGAAGCGCCTTGGGGACATGCTCCGATCGCTTGACTCCCCGGACTTCACGGGAAACCTGTCCCTCCACAGGCCCCTCCCGCCGAGCACGAGTCCTAACGAGCCAGGCTTCCACCCGCGCAGCTACTGGCGCGGCCCCGTGTGGCCGGTGGCGAACTGGCTGCTCTGGTGGTCGCTCCTGCGGGCCGGTGAACCCGAGCGCGCCGCCACCCTGCGCCACCACACCCTCGAAGAGCTTGCCGAGGGTGGCTTCGCCGAGTACTTCGAGCCCTTCACCGGCGAGCCCCTCGGCTCCGGCGAGCAGTCCTGGACCGCCGCCATCGCCCTCGACATGCTCGCCACCGACGGGGCAGTCTGACCCTGCGGGTGCCCCGCCCGTAATCGGCCGCCCCGACGCCGTGCGTGCCCGTTCCTTTCGGCCCGCCCGGCAGCAAGTAAGGTGATCCGGTTTCGCCGGTTATTTCGTATGGGTATATAAGGTTACTAATGCAGGAAACTACCAACATCAACGGCCGCTACGTCACGTCCGAGCTATTGGGCGGCGGAGGCATGGCGCAAGTGTTTCTGGCGCGCGACGAGGTTCTGGAGCGGGACGTGGCCATAAAGGTGCTTCGCGGGCAGTACGCGGAGGACGAGGAGTTCGTCGAGCGGTTTCGTCGCGAGGCCCTGGGCGTCGCGTCGCTCTCCCACCCAAACATCGTCCAGGTCTACGACCGGGGTGTTTCGGAGGACGGGCGTTACTACATAGCCATGGAGTACGTACCCGGCGGGACCCTCAAGGATCGCATCGTCCGGAACGGGCCTCTGTCCCCGGACACTGCCTCGGCCGTGGCCGTCCAGATCGCCGACGCCCTGGGCGCGGCTCACGAGCGGGGCCTGATCCACAGGGACGTAAAGCCCCAGAACGTGCTCGTGACCGCCTCGGGCGACGTGAAGGTGGCCGACTTCGGCATAGCGCGGGCCGCCGCGGCGGACGTGATCTCCAGGACGAGCGCGGTTCTCGGCACGGCAAGGTACATGTCGCCCGAACAGGCGATGGGCCAGGAGGTGGGCCCGCCGAGCGACCTCTACTCCCTCGGCGTGGTCCTCTACGAGATGCTCACGGGCGAGGTGCCCTTCGAGGCCGACACGCCGGTCGCCGTCTCCATGAAGCACGTGAACGAGCCGCCGCGCCCCCCCAGGGAGATAAGAGGGGAGGTACCCGAAGAGCTAGAGG
>JACDFX010000034.1 GCA_013815575.1 Rubrobacter sp. | reverse complement strand
AGAGCGGCTGCCCGACAGGGCTCGCTACGTGCTCGTCCGGCGCTACGGTCTCGACCAGCAGGATTCGGCTACCCTGGCGCAGTTGAGCGACGAGTTGGGGATCTCGCGCGAGCGGGTACGCCAGCTTCAACGCGAGGCCGAGCAGATGCTCAAGAGCGGCGAGTACGGTAAAGTCTTGCGCCACGTCGCGGCGTAGAGAGTCGTAGATCACGCAGTTAGCGGAGCCGTCGGGGATTCCTGGCGGCTCTTTTCGTTCCGGGGAGTCGGCTCCCCGCGAAGATAGCGTTGTGTATCGGATATAATGCCCGCCTGGAAATGTAGGCTTGGTGGCACGGAGGATCTCGCATGTCCGAGGGGAGAATAAGCGGCACGGAATCAAACGCGGGAGGTGCTCCGGACGGAGCACTGGAGCGCGCGCTCGGGGACCTTCGGGCGCTGTCCGAAGACATCGAGTCTTGCTCGGTGCTCTCACCAACCGGAGACCTTCAGTATTCCTCGCATGGGCCGGGCGTCGAGCGTGCGCGGGTGGCGGCCATGCTCGGCGCGCTCGTCGGCCTTGCCGGTCGCTCGGCCCGGAAAGAAGGCAAGGATCTCGCCTCGCAGGTCAGGGTTCGTACCGAGGCTGGACATCTCCTGATGGTCGGTCTGGAAGGAGGCGGCACCCTGGTGGCGACGACCGCCCCCGAGGCCCGAGTCGGGCTCGTCCTCTACGACATGCGCAACGCCCGCGCGGAGATCAAAAAAGCCACCGGGGAGGTGGGGTAGCCGTGAAGAGGTTATTCCGGGGTCTGCTGCTCGTCGGAGCCCTTGCCGGCGCGGTGGTGATGGTCAAGAGCTATTTGCAGAGGACGGATTCTCCCGGCGAGGAAGCTGTCCGGATCGTCTTCGACGACGGCTCGACTCGCTCGCTTGCCTCCAACACCGTGGAAGGCCAGGAGTTCACGGATATAGCCCACAAGGTACTGGAGATAGGCGTCTGAGAGCCCGTCCGGATTACCCGCTCGCTCCAAGGGCCTCTTCAGATGCCGGCTATCGTAATCCTCGCATGTCCCGTAACACGCTACGGCCATCGTGGCGTCGAGAGTGGTTAGTTAACCGCTGAGATCATCCCTATCCTCGTACCCGGATCTGGGGCTACAATGAGTTGTTCCCGGGGCCGACGATCCGAGTTCGGAGTGGACGGGCGGCCGTGGTGCGCTTCGCCAACAAGCTGCCCGACGGTGGCTTCTTCGAGTTCGGCGACGCCGTACCCTTCAGGATTACCGTCACCGGCCCGGAGGACGGCGCGAACGTGGATTGCTCGAAGGCGAGGTCAACTACGTCCTCGGCCACGACAAGCACGGTCACCCGCTCACCAGCACCACGGGATGTGAGGGCGTGCTACAGACCATCGTGGACGATGGGCACGGCGACGACGCCAATATATTCGGCGTGGGCGCCATCGAGAACGGGGGTTGGACCTCCTACGCCCCCATCAACCTGCGGAACATCAACTCGATGTCCTTGCGGGTGAACTCCGCCGCCGGCGGACCATCGAGGTCCGCTCGTCGGCAGCGCGACCGTGCTGGCGGATAGCGTCGACACTGTTGGGACGCGCCGGTGACCGTGAAGGGCCCCGGTGGCACGCACGAGTTGTTCCTCGTCTTCGAGAACGCCTCCGCCACCCAGCAGGAGCTGTTCAAGCTCAACTACATGGACTTCAACGGCACGGGGGCGGCCCAATAAGGACGGGATAGAGGAAGTTCTTACGGGGCGCTGATCTCATCCCGCCCCGTCACCGTACAGCGGTAGACGGCGTTCGCGGTTCTAGTATCATAGGAGCGGAGTGGCGTTTCCGGAAGAGCTGGGCGAGGAAGAGGAGTGTACTCCATGGAAGACAATGGCCGCGTAGTGTCGGATCCCGCCCCCGAGCGCGTCGGCGTCTGGCTGATCGGGGCCCGCGGCTCGGTGGCGACGACCGCCATCGTTGGCGCCGCCGCCCTGGCCCGTGGCCTCGTCCGCCCCACGGGCGTGGTCTCCGCCACCGAACCCCTGGCGAGCGCGTCCTTGCCGGACTTAGATCACCTGGTCTTCGGTGGTCACGAGGTTGCCGATACCTCCCTTCTCAAGAAGGCAGAGCTGCTGGCGGACGAGGGCGTGTTGCCTCTCACCCTGCCGGCGACGGTCGCCGATGAGCTGGCGGAGGCCGACGCGAACATCCGGCCCGGCGCGACGGTGGACCCCACCGGCAAGCGTCCCATGGAGACCATCGAGCGCATAGGCGAAGACCTGCGTGACTTCCGGTCCAGGCACGGCCTCGCGCGGGTAGTCGTCGTCAACGTTTCGTCCACGGAGGCGCCGGCGGACCCGCACCCGGCGCACTCCGATCTCACCTCCCTTCGAGAGGCGCTGGAGAGCGGACACGCCATCCTCCCGGAGAGCTCTCTGTACGCCTACGCGGCCCTGGATGCGGGTTGCTCCTTCGTGGACTTCACGCCCTCTACGGGGACCCGGCTCCCGGCGCTGGAGGAGCTGGCGTTGGAGAAGAACGTGCCCCACGCCGGGCGGGACGGCAAGACTGGAGAGACGCTGGTGAAGAGCGCGCTCGCGCCCATGTTCTCCTCCCGCGCGCTGCGGGTGCGCTCCTGGTTGGGGGTGAACGTGCTCGGCGGGGGCGACGGCGAGGCCCTCTCGGAGCCGGATCGCCGCCGGGGCAAGGAGGAGTCCAAAGGGCAGGTTGTGGAAGACGTGCTCGGCTACGGCGTCGAGTCTCCGGTGCGTATTGACTACGTGCGCGACCTCGGAGAATGGAAGACGGCCTGGGACCGTATCTCCTTCGAGGGATTCCTGGGAACGCGAATGAATATGCATTTCATCTGGGAGGGCTGCGACTCCGCGCTCGCCGCTCCTCTCGTGCTGGACCTCGCGCGCCTGACGAGCTACGCTCACGCTCGCGGGCAGAAGGGAGCCCTTGTCCCGCTGGCGTTCTTCTTCAAGGACCCCGCCGGGACTCGTGAGCATAACCTGGACCGCCAGCTAGCCGAACTGTGCGCGTGGGTGATGGGCCTGGAGGATGGATGACGCTACCCAGGCCCGGTGACCTGGCGGACCTGCTGCGCCTGCCCTCTCTCCTCAGTGTCCCTGGCGACGTGCTGCTGGGATCTGTCGTCTCCGGTGAGCGGCGATCCTCCCGCCATCTCGCCGGCCTCGTGGCCTCCTCCTCTTGTCTCTACGCGGCGGGGATGGCCCTCAACGACTATGCCGACCGCGACGTGGACGCCCGTGAGCGGCCGAAGCGTCCCATACCTTCCGGCCGCGTGAGCGCTCGCTTCGCCCTCGGCTTCGCCGCCACCCTGACCGCCGCGAGCCTGGTCCTCGCCGGCGCCGCGGGTGGCCGGAGGTCCCTCACGGTCGCCGTCCCGCTCGCCGCCGCCGTCTGGTCCTACGACCTGGCGGCCAAAGAGACCCGCTGGGGACCGGCCGTCATGGCCGCCTGCCGGTCTCTCGACGTGATGATGGGCGCAGGGGGACTGGCCGACCGGAGGGCCTGGCCCGCCGCGGGCGTCGTTGGGGGGCACATAGCCATGATCACCACCGTCAGCCGCCGCGAGACCGAAGGCGGCACGAAGACGCTTGCCCTCGGTGCCCTGGCCGGCTCCACCGCCACGACCCTCGCCGCTGCCCAGCTCGCCCTCGAAGCCTCGGAAGACGCCGGGATTCTCCGCCGCCGGATACACGGCGCCGTGTCGCTCGCGCTCCTGAGCGTACACGCGGTCGAGATGGTTTGCGCGGAGCTGGAAGCGGCCAGACAGCCGTCCCCGGAGAACCTCCAGAAAGTGGTCGGGGCCGGTGTCCTCGGGCTCATGCCGCTCGAAGCGGGGATGCTCGCCGGAGCTGGCAAGCCGGGCCTGGCGGCAGTCCTCGCCACCGGGTGGCGGCTGGCCCGCAGGCTCGCCCGCAAGAGGTCCGTGACGTGAGCCTGCGCTACGCATACAATACCAACGGTCTCGCCGACCATCGGCTGGAGGACGCGCTCTCCTTCCTCGCCGACACCGGCTACGATGGCGTATCCTTGACCCTGGATCACCACCACCTCGATCCTTTCGCCCCGGACCTATCCCACCGCCTCGACCGTCTCCGTCAACGGCTAGAAGACCTTACCCTGACCGCCGTCGTCGAGACCGGCGGACGGTTTGTCCTCGATCCACGCCGCAAGCACGAGCCGAACCTGATATCGAACGAGGGCCGCCAGCGCCGCGTGGAGTTCCTCTGCCGGGCCGTGGATATCGCCGCGGATCTCGGCGCGGAGACCGTCTCTTTCTGGTCGGGGACGGCGCCGCCGGACGTAGACGGGGAAGTAGCATGGCGACGGCTCGTGGAAGGCTGCTCGGCGGCGCTTGAGGCGGCGGAGAAACGTGGCGTGACGCTCGCGTTCGAGCCCGAGCCCGGCCACCTCGTCGAACGCCTGGACCAGTACGACGCGCTACTGGATGCGCTCGGCGGATCTGAGTGCTTCGGCTTGACGCTCGACGTGGGACACTGCCTCTGTGTCGGGGAAGAGCCCGTCCCGGAGCGCATTCTGGAGAGGGCCGGGCAACTCGTCAATGTTCACATCGAAGACGTGCGGCGGGGTGTTCATGAGCATCTCGACTTCGGCGAGGGAGACGTGGATTTCCCTCCCATTCTGGACGCGCTGAACCGGATCGGCTACCGGGGGCTGGTCTCGGTGGAGCTATCGCGTCACAGCCACGCCGCGCACAGGACCGTGCCGCGGGCCATCGAGTTCTTGAAGGAAGCGGAACGCAAGAAGGTGGCCGTGTGATCCCACACGATACAGGGCATCTGTGGTCCTCCGTTCGGGAGCGAGCCTCCGCTGACGGCATCCGCTGGCTGAAGGAGACATCGGAGGCCGTGAATCTGAACCCCGGTGCGATAGCGGCCGCGTTCCCGGCCGTGGGCCGCGAGGTGGGCCGGATGACCCTCGACCCGCTCGCCGATCCCGACGATCCGCACGCCTGGAGGCTGGACGACGCCGGGCGTGCGCTGCTACTAGTCGCCATCGGGGACCGGGCGGGAGAGGAAATCGGCGAACTCTATCGTCACGGCGATGCGAACGAGCGCCGGGGCGTGCTGCGGGCGTTGCCGTTGTTGCCGGTGGAGGACTCAGCCGTGCCGCTGGTCAAGGATGCCATCAGGACAAACGACACCAACCTCATAGCGGCGGCGCTCGGTCCATACGCCATCGAGCGCCTCGACGACGCGGCGCTCGCGCAGGCCGTCCTCAAATGCGTGTTCGTGGGGGTGCGGATCTCACCATTGGATGGCCTCGAAGACCGGACGACGCCGGAGATGGCCCGTATGCTGGCGGACTATGCGCATGAGAGGATCGCCGCCGAACGGGACGTGCCGGCCGAGGTCTGGCCCGTCATCGAGCGTTTCCCGCCGGAGGAGGAGATCGAAGCGATCTTCTCTGAGTTGGATCATCCAATAGCCGCTCGGCGTCACGCGGCCGAGCGGGCGCTGAGAGACAGCCACCTTCTGAGGAGCCGAGATGCGAATATTTGACCCGCACGTACACATGACCTCCCGCACCACCGATGACTACGAGGCGATGGCTGCCTCCGGCGTCCGCGCCATAGTCGAACCCGCCTTCTGGCTCGGCCAGCCCCGGACCTCGGTGGACTCCTTCGTGGACTACTTCAACGGCCTCCTCGGCTGGGAGCGATTCCGGGCGAGCCAGTTCGGCATCAGCCACCATTGCGCCATCGGCCTGAATCCAAAAGAGGCCAACGACGACCGTCTCAGAGAAGAAGTCCTCGCCATCCTGCCGCGTTATCTCGCCAAAGACGGCGTCGTGGCGGTAGGGGAGATCGGATTCGACTCCATGACCGCCGGAGAGGAAGCGGCCCTGGAAGCCCAACTCGCCCTCGCCCTGGAGCACGACCTGCCGGTTCTCGTCCACACGCCGCACCGGGACAAGCTCGCAGGGACGCGACGGACGTTGGAGATCGTGGCGGACTCGGGCGTTCCTCCTGAGTTGGTCGTGGTTGACCACAACAACGAGCTCACCGTCGCGGAGGTGGTCGAGAGCGGCTGCTGGGCCGGCTTCACCATCTACCCGTTCACCAAGATGGACGAGCATCGGTTCGTCAGGGTCGCCGAGGAGTTCGGCACGGAGCGTATTCTCGTCAACTCAGCCGCCGACTGGGGCATCAGCGACCCACTAAAGGTTTCCAAGACCGCGAACGCGATGCTTGATGCGGGCTTTTCCGAGGATGAGATCGACCGCGTCGTGTGGCGAAACCCCGTGGAGTTCTTCGGCCAGAGCGGACGTTTAATGCTCGACGAGCCAGACGCCGACCGCGCGGCCACCTTCGAGGGAAATTCGGTGCTGCGCGGCGAACGGCCGGCCGGCTGACGTGCGCTTCACGCACCCGGACGGATCCACCGTCCACCTCGCCTACTGTAGCAACGTCCACCCCTCCGAGACCGCCGAAGGCGTCGCGGCCCAGCTCTCGCGCTTCGCGGCCCCCGTACGCGCGCGCCTCGGAGTGGACTCCCTGGGCGTCGGGCTGTGGCTGGCCGCCCCCGCCGCCCAAAATCTGGTGGAAGACCCGCGCGCCCTCTCCTCCCTGTGCGCCCGGCTCGAAGGGCACGGCCTGGAGGTCGTCACCCTCAACGGCTTCCCGTACACTGCCTTCCACGCCCCCGTGGTCAAGAAGGCCGTCTACAGCCCGGACTGGACCGACCCCCGCCGCGCGGAATACACGCTCACCCTGGCCCGCCTGCTCGCCAGGCTCCTGCCCGATGGCGTGGAGACCGGGACCATCTCCACCGTGCCCCTCGGGTGGCGCGAGGACTGGACAGGAGAGGACACGCGAATCGCGTGCGACGCCCTGAACCGGGTCGCGGAGGGCCTCGAAGCCCTGGCTGATGAGTCGGGCCGCCGCATCCTGCTCGCGTTGGAGCCCGAGCCGGGTTGCGCCGTCGAGACGACGGAGGGGTTGGCCGAGGCGCTTGAGGGCGTGGATGGGCGTTGGGTCGGGGCCTGCCTCGACGCCTGCCACATGGCCATCCAGTTCGAGGAGCCCGCGAAGTCCGTGAACCTCCTGAAGGATGCCGGAGTCCCCATCTTCAAGGCGCAACTCTCCAGCGCCCTCAAGGTCGCGGACCCGGTATCCCCTCGTGCGAGGGAAACTCTCGAAGGCTTCGCCGAGCCGCGCTTCCTGCACCAGACCCGCGAGCGGACCCTGGATGGCGTCGCGGGGGTGGACGACCTCCCCGAAGCTCTGGCTGGCGGTTTGCCTGGGTCGAGCGAGTGGCGGGTCCATTTCCACGTGCCGATCCACCACCCCGGCGAGGACACCACCCAACGCGAGCTGGTGGAGGCTTTGGATGCGCTGGTGGGTGGGGAGGAGCCCGTCACGCGCCACTTGGAGGTCGAGACCTATACGTGGACGGTCCTGCCCCGAGCCGAGCGACCGACGGACGACGATGGACTCATAGAAGGACTCGCCCGCGAGCTGGCCTGGACGAAGGACCGGCTCGACGGGCTGGGTCTGCGGGCGCCTGGGAACGGAAGGACGTGGCCGTATGAGTGCTAACGGCAAAGCCAACGGCAAGGGCTTGGTGGTAATGGACGTGGTGGGGCTCACGCCCCGTCTTCTGGAGCATATGCCGCGCCTCTCGGCGCTCGGGAGAGTCGGGTTCCAGGCGGAGTTGACGCCCACGTTCCCCGCCGTCACTTGCTCCGTGCAGTCCACGTTCCTCACGGGACTCCTGCCCTCTGGACACGGCGTCGTCGGCAACGGTTGGTACTTTCGGGACCTCGGTGAGATCTACTTCTGGCGCCAGCACAACGCGCTGGTGCAGGGCGAGAAGATCTGGGATACTGCCCGCCGCTCCTCCCCCGGCTACAAGGCGGCCAACCTCTGCTGGTGGTACGCGATGGGCGCGGCCACCGACGTGACGCTCACCCCGAGGCCCGTCTACCACGCGGACGGGCGAAAGTCCCCGGATTGCTATACGTTCCCCGCAAAATGGCGCGAGACGTTGACCGCCGAGCTGGGCCGATTTCCGCTCTTCCAGTATTGGGGACCTGGGGCGAACATAAAATCTTCGGCCTGGATCTCCGCCGCCGCGGAGCGCGTCATCTCCGCCGAAGACCCGGACCTCACGCTGGTCTACCTGCCTCACCTGGACTACGACCTGCAACGCTTCGGACCCGATTCGCCCGAAGCTATATCCGCCGCGAAGGAGATAGACCGGGTCGCGGGCCGTCTCTCAGACTTCGCCCTGGACCGGGGCAAGAGCGTCTTGGTCGTCTCCGAGTACGGCATCACGCCGTCCATCCGGCAGGTGGACATCAACCGCCGTCTCAGGGAGGCCGGTCTCCTGAACGTCCACGCCCAGGAGAACATGGAATACCTCGACCCCTGGACCTCGGCCGCCTTCGCCGTCGCTGACCATCAGGTTGCCCACATCTATGTCCGCGAGACCGCACGCATCCCCGAGGTGAAGGAGTTGTTGGAATCTCTCGCCGGGGTGGAGGCGGTGCTGGGCGAGGACGGGAAGCGAGAGTTCGGCGTGGACCACGAGCGGGCGGGGGAGCTGGTCGCGGTGGCGGAGTCCGGCGCCTGGTTCACCCACTACTACTGGCTGGATGACGGGCGCGCCCCGGACTTCGCCCGGACGGTGGAGATCCACCGCAAACCCGGCTACGACCCGGCGGAGCTTTTTATTGACCCCGGCGACCGCACGGCGAAGGCCCGAGCCGCCCTCGCCCTCGCTCGCAAACGCCTGGGGTTCCGCTACGTCATGGACGTGGTGCCCCTGGACCCGTCGTGGGTGCGCGGTACACACGGCCGGCTTCCGGATCGGCCCGCTGACGGTCCTGTGATG
>JACDFX010000339.1 GCA_013815575.1 Rubrobacter sp. | reverse complement strand
GCCGTGATTTCCGCCCGCCGAAAACTGGCCCCGGAGGTGATGAGCGCCCGCCGGAGCGGCTGCGCCACGTTGCGGCCGTCAATGTCGCTGCTGACGATGCTCGGCACCATGGGCCAGAACGTGAAGAAGTTGTCCCGCGCTATGACGAGCACGCCGACGTCGTCGCGGTGCTGGACTTGCTTGCACAGGTCCGTCGCCGCCGTGTAGCCACCGAACCCGCCGCCAACCACTAGTATCTTGTTCTCGAACTCCCCGTAGGGCGGCTTCTCCCACGACGCGTATCGGGGCCGCGGGTTGAGCGCCCTCCTGAGCGCCCCCAGCCCGAGCACCAGCCCGCCCAAAGCCAGACCACCCTTCGCCAATACGTTCACGCGAGCCTCCAAAGAGTTTGCCATCCGCCGCCCGGAACCCCAATTGTAAGGACCAGCAGCCTCTACCCTATCTTACCGAACCCCGCCCGTTATCAAAACAGGAACAAGCCGTCAGTTGAGAGCTAGATCACCGCGACCCGCACGGTTCTCTGGCGGGGGCCGTCGAACTCGGCGAGGAAGATGCCCTGCCAGCGGCCGAGGTCCGGTTGGCCTTCCCGGACGAGCAGAGTCTGCGACTGTCCGAAGAGGCTGGTTAGAAAGTGGGAGTCGCTATTACCCTCCATATGGTCAAAACGCACGTCGAGCGTCTCCAGAAAGGCCCGGCAGGCGGCGGCCAGATCCTTCGGTACGTCCCGGTCGTAGTCCTCGTTGACCGTGACGGCGGCCGTGGTGTGGGTCGAGGAGATCACGCAGATTCCCTCCTCCACCCCCATCTCCCGAACGGCGTTCTTCACTTCGTCCGTTATCGAGACGAGCTGGTAACGCTCGTTGGTGCCCACGGGAATGTCCACCGTCTTCATACGCAACTCCTCGTGTAAGTGTCAGTCAGGGGCCGAAAAGACGAGTTTCCGGCCGTCTTGCCAAGACCAGGTTCGCCTCTCCGCCCCGCTGCCATGATTCCGTGTCTAAACCGGATCTCCCTCCACGGCTGGTTTGGCGTCGAGTGACTCCCAGAGGTACAGGCTCGCCAGCGTCCGGTGGGGTTGCCAGGGCACACCGAGACCCCTCAAGGCGTTGGGGTCCGGGGCGTCGGGAAGCGCGTAGGCCTTCTGCACGGCGCGCCGAATACCGAGGTCGCCCACGGGCAGGACGTCCTCCCTGCCGAGGTGAAACATGAGGAACATGTCCGCGCTCCATTGGCCGAGGCCCTTGACGGCCACTATCCGGGCCGATGCCTCGTCGTCCGGGAGCGCCCGCAACGCGCCCAGGTCAAGCTCGCCGGAGATGACGCGGTCCGCGAGGTCGCGCAGGTAACGGATCTTCGGCCGGGAGAGCCCGGAGGCGCGCAGGAGTTCTTCGTCAGTAGAGGTCAACTCTTGCGGCGTCGGCGCGCGGTCGTCGAAAAGCGCGGTGAGCCGGGTGTAGATGCTTCGGGCGGCCTTGACGGAGAGTTGCTGACCGACGATGGTGCGGACGAGCGCCCCGTAGGCGTCGTCCGGGCGCCCGCGGCGACGTCGCTCGGAGCCAAGGGGCCCGACGCGTCGGACGAGATTCTCCATCACCGGGTCGCCGCACCCGATCAGGTGCAGCATCCCGGGGTCTTGCGCCGGGTCGATTGGGTTAGCGGCCGAAAAAGAGCTTGGCGGCCGGGCTCATCATCTCCTGGCTCCACATCGGGTCGAAGGTGAGCTGGGTGTTCACCGTCTCGACACCCTCGATGGCGAGGGCCTCCGTCTCGACCTGCTCCTGGATCATGTCCCCCACCGGGCACATCGGGCTCGTTAGGCTGAACGTGACGTCGACGTGGCGGCCCTCTTCGTGGACGCCCACGTCGTAGATCAGGCCGAGCTCCACCAGGTCCATCCCGATCTCGGGGTCTATCACGTTCCTGAGCTGGTCCCGTACGCGCTCTTCGGTTAGCACTCTCTCACCTCTTGTCGGATCTCCTCATCCCCCTAATTGTAAAGCCGGACAGGCCCATTTCCACCTTTCTCGATACCCGAGCTTCCACCCATCCCCCGCAAATTTCGTTAACACCTTGTTACACGTGATGCACTTATCCACCATTCATCTCCCGTTATCCACAACATCTTGTGGATAACTGCCTGTTCACACCGTAAAACCGCCCTATATTGTTACCTGGTGTTAACGGCGGTGGGATCACTCCGAACCATCATCGTCTGCCGTCTATGGTGCCCGCAAGGCCAGCGTGTTGCATGAATCGGACTGGTGTCGCGGTCGATGGATCGCAACGCCGTTTCGCGGCCATCTCCCCCATCGACGGTGCGGGCCGGATCACGGAAGTCATCCGATCAGGTAAACATAGCAGCCGCCGGCAACACGTCCGGAGAAAGGACGTCAGGCACGGTACCCTTCCCAGCCCAGGCGGATCAGGAGGGCGGCGGTCATGGCGGCTGTGGCGCCCCAGATCTCACGCCGCGATTCCTCGACGGCGAAGACGGGAACCTCGTAGTCGCGGCCGTCACGACGCCAGAGGACCTTTCGGAAAGTCTTGGGGGCGAGAAGCTCCTCCACGGAGACCGTGAAGATCTCCTCGACCTCGTCCGGGGCGAGGACCATCTCGGCCTCGGGGGGCAGTAGGCCCACGAACGGGCTGACCCTGAAGTTCGAGGGGGGAATGTACATCTCCTCCAGCTCGCCGACGACTTCGACGAGGTCCCGGCTGAGGTCTATCTCCTCCTCCGCCTCGCGCAGGGCGGTCTCCCTCAGAGAGGTGTCGGCCGGGTCCATGCTGCCGCCGGGGAAGGAGATCTGGCCGGCGTGGTCCTGCAGATCCCCCTTCCTCACCGTGAAGACGAGCCTCGCCCCCTCGGGCTCCAGGAGGACCGGCACGAGCACCGCGGCCCGCCGCGAGTCCGCGCCCGGCGGTGGGACCCGCCCGCGCCTCTCCCCCGTCTGGAGGTCCACCGGCGAGAAGCTCTCGTACACCTCCCGCCACCCTTCGAGCGGCCTCGCCAGCGCGGATCGGAGCAGCTCCCCGGCGGCGGCGCCCCTGTCCCCCCTCTGCCCAGCCTCGTCCATGATCCCGCGATAATAACGCACGGGCCGGGGGTCTAGTCGGCGATGTCCGTATACGCGAGCACCTTCGTCGGCGTGACGCGCACGAGCAACTCACCCGGAACGGCGTTACGGCGGCCGAAGGCCTCGGCCTGTTCCTCACCCATGTAGCGCCCGCCGATGCTCGTCGCCCAGCGGAGCATCTCCGGGTCGTCGGCGGCGAGCTCCGCCGCACCCTCTACGATGACGAATTGGAAGGGCGGCCTCTCGTCGTCGATGCACAGGCTAACGCGGGGCTCCCGCCGCATGTTCCTGGCC
>JACDFX010000338.1 GCA_013815575.1 Rubrobacter sp. | reverse complement strand
TCCCTCAGGTCCTCCATGAATTGGTCCGTCTCTTGGACGCGGCGGTGGGCTATGTCCTTGCTCGTTTCTAGGACGAGGAGGTCCGGGATCTGGCGCCTGAGGCTCTCGGCGTGCCAGACGGCGGCCCTCACGTCCGCCACGTCGTCCTCGGTGCCGACCATGGCGAGAACGCGGGAGAGGCCGACGACGCCGAGGTAGTCCAGGGCGACGGCGTCCTTGAGGAGGGTCGCCTCGGCGCCGGCTCCGGGCGGGGCGCCGGGCGGGTGGGCCTCTATGGCCTCGATCGCGGTCCGCGTCGCCTGCGGCGGGAAGTCCGCGTCGTTCAGGATGCGCTGCGCCACCGCGGCCGACCGTTTCGCATGGTCCGCAGGTTCTCGCCTCGCGTACACCTTGTACAGGCCGACGTCGTGCAGGAGCGCCGCGACGCGCAGGATCTCCACGTCGTAAGAGATACCTTCCGAGGCGGCCAGCTCCTCTGCCAGGGCGTGGACCCGCACGCAGTGGCCGTGACCCCATACAGGGTGCGTCCCGACCCGCGCAACAAGCGCATCGACCTCTTCAATCACCGACTTCATCTGTCAGAGTCTAGCGAATAGAAGCCCCCGTCGCGAGCGTGTGGCTACTCGAAGACTGGCGAGAGACGCGAGGCGGTGTTCCCTTCCGGCTCCCCGGGGAACGCCCCAGGATGGAGTATGCGGGCCAGGATCTCGACCCCTTCCACGAGACGCGGCGCGGGCCGCGAGAAGTACGAGTTGGCGTCCACCACCCACACGCGCTCGTTCTTCACGGCCGGAAGATCCGACCATCCCGGAAGGTTCGGGAGCGACTTCGCCTCCTCGGCCGCCCGCCCCGCGTCGAAGCCGCAGGGCATGAGGACGAGGACCTCGGGGGCGGCCTCGAAGACGGTCTCCCAGTCGAGCCTGACGGATCGCTCGCCCGGGCCGGCGAAGAGCTCTCGTCCTCCGGCGATCCGGACCATCTCAGGTACCCAGTGGCCGGCGGAGAACGGCGGGTCGAGCCACTCGATGCACCCGACGCCCGGACGTGGGAGGCCGGCGACGGTTCGTTCGACCTCATCGAGGCGATCCCGCAGCGCTGCGACGTTTCTTTCGGCCTCCCCGCGACGCCCGAGGGCGTCCCCCACCCTGATGGAATCATTCAGAACGTCTTGCAGGGAGGTCGGGTTGAGCACCAGCAGGTCCGGGTTGCCCCGTAGGCCGGAGACCACCTCCTCGACCAGGCTCGTCGAGACGGCGCAGACGTCGCAGAGCCCTTGCGTGATGACGAGGTCGGGGGCGAGGTTTTCGAGGAGGTCGGCGTCGAGGGCGTAGAGGCTCTCGTCGTCGGTGACGAGGCGGTTCACCTCGGCATCTATCTCGGCGCCCGACAGGGTGGGGTCTATCCTGGAACTCGTCAGTTTCGGCAGCCCTTCGACGCCGGGGGGATGGTCACACTCGTGGGTTACGCCGACGAGTGACTCCGTGGCGCCGGCGAAGTGGACCATCTCGGTGGCGCTAGGGAGCAGGGAGACTACGCGCACGGTACTTACTGACTGAGCTTGCTGCGGTCGCGAAGGAGGGCGGCCTGTCCGATGTCGTCGGTTGTTAGCATGCCGACGAGGTCGCCGCTCTGCATGACGGGTACGGCGCGGAGGCCGCTCTCCTGGAGGATGCGGCTCCCGTCGGTAAACAGGTCGGCGTCGGGGGAGACGGTTGGGAACTCCGTTCGCATCAGGTCGCGGACGCTGGAGTACTTATCCGGGGAGTGGGCGGCGGCCATGATCTCAGCGCGCGTAAGGATGCCGACGAGCCGGCCGTCCTCTTCCACGACCGGGAAGTCCTCCTGGTAGCCGTGGAGGACGGCGTCGAAGACCTGCCCGAAGTTGTGGTAGGGCGTAACGGTCTCCGTGCGGCGCTTGGTGCCCATCACGTCGGCGACGGTGAGGCCGCGCATTATCTCCCTCTGGCGCACGAGCCCTGCCTCGCCGCTCGCCCCAAAGAAGATAAAGACGGCGATGAGGGCGAGCGTGAAGGTGTTGGCAACAAAGGCCAGGATGAAGAACCCGACGGCGAAGACCTGTCCCACGGTCGAGGCTATATCCGTGGACCTGACGGCGCCGAGGCGGGTGGCGAGCAGGCCGCGCAGGATGCGTCCGCCGTCCATCGGGAAGGCCGGTATGAGGTTGAAGACCGCCAGCGCCAGGTTCATGATCCCGAGGTAAGCCAATATCTGCCCCACGGAGGCGTTGCCTTCGAGCACGTTTACCGGGCGCAGCAGGTCCACCCCAAGCACGAACGCGCCGACGAAGAAGAGTGGCGCGAGTACCACGTTCACCAGGGGGCCGGCAATTGCTATTTTGATCTCATCCCACGGGTTCTCGGGCAGCGACTTGAGCCGCGCCAGCCCGCCTATCGGGAGCAACGTTATGTCCGGGACCTCGATGCCGAACCTCTGGGCCACGAGCGAGTGCCCGAACTCATGGAGCAAGACGCAGACGAACAACGCCACGATGACGACAGAGGCGGTGATGGCCGCAGCAATGCTCCCCCCGTTGCTGAACCCCAGGTAGGAAAAGAACGCCAGCAGCAGGAAGAAGGTCCAGTGGACCTTTACGTCTATGCCGAAAATCCGGCCTATCTTGAACGAACCGCCCATCGCAAAAGAGTCTACCCCACTAGTGTGAGAATCGTGTGATACCGCTCATGTCCTCCCTGCTAGAATCCCAGGATGGAGGAAACAACAACGGCCTACACCCTCGTCACCAACCCGGAGGAACTGCCCGAGATCGTCTCGGCCCTCGAAGGGGCCGAGGCCGTCGGCACGGACACCGAGACCACGAGCCTCTCCCCAAGAGACGGCGAAGCCCGCCTCCTCCAGCTAGCCACCCCGGAACAGACTTTCATCATCGACCTGTTCGAGGTGCGGGACATATCTCCCTTGAAGAAGGTGCTAGAGGGCGGCCCGGTAAAGATTTTTCACAACGCGAAGTTCGATTATCAGTTCTTGAAGGAGTTGCACGGCATCTCCGTCGCCCCCCTCTTCGACACGATGCTCGCGGCGCAGCTTCTGGACGGCGGCCGGCAGGGCGCGGCCTACGGGCTGGACGCGGTGGCGGAGCGCTACCTGGACGAGTCGCCGGACAAGTCCGAGCAGCGCAGCGACTGGTCCGGGAGGCTCACGGGGCGGCAACTGGAGTACGCCGCGCGCGACGCGGCCGTGCTGCTGCCGCTGCGGGAGAGGCTCTTGGAGGCGCTCGAAGCGGAGGAGTTGGTTCGGGTCTCCAAGATAGAGTTCGCGGCGGTCTCCTCCATAGCGGAGATGGAGCTCGCCGGGGTCAAGCTGGACGTGGTGCGGTGGAAGGAGCTGGAGA
>JACDFX010000337.1 GCA_013815575.1 Rubrobacter sp. | reverse complement strand
GGAGTTCGCGGCGCCCGGCTGGAGCGAGCCGCTCGACGCCTACATCGAGAACAAGGCGCTCACGAGTGCCGACTACGACCTCGACGACTTCTACCCGGCGGCGCTCGGGGTGAACCGGTGGCGGGGTAAGCTGTGGTCGATTCCTGCCAACGAGGAGGGGTACTCGCTCTTCTCGCGCAAAGACATCCTGGAAGAGGCCGGCATCGAGGCGCCGCAGACTTGGGACGACCTGATCTCGGCCGTCAAGGAGGTGGATGGGAAGACCTTCGGCGGCAAGAAGGTGGATGGCTTCGTCGCCCGCGGGGACAAGACCTTCCCGACAATCCAGTCCGGCTATAGCACGGCGTTTCTGGGGTACGGCGCCACGGACGTGGACGACAACGGCAAGGTGGTCATCAACTCCCCGGAGGGCGTCAAGGCGACGGAGAAGTGGGCCGAGGTGATGGGCCACGCGCCCGACAACGTCGGGACATTCACGTGGTACGAGGCGATGAACCACTTCAGCGCTGGGAACGCGGCGTTCTTTATAGACGCGGACCACATGTCCGAGGCCTTCGAGGACCCGGAGGCGAGCGTTGTGGCTGGGAAGGTCGATTACGGGTTGCCGCCCGAGGGGGACGCAGGAAGGATGGGGAACATCTGGCTGTGGTCGCTGGCGATGTCAGCGTCGTCGAAGAACAACATTGCGGCCTGGATCTTCTTGCAGTGGGCGACGACGAAGGAGCAGCTCGAGAAGGCCATAACAGAGGGGAACATCAACCCGACCAGGCGGTCGCTCGCCAACTCCGAGACCATGAAGGGCTACACGAAAGACTGGGGTGCCTACAACGAGACGTGGCAGACCATCCTCTCGGACCACGCCGCCTGGAACTACATCAAGTCGCCCAAGTACCCTGCGTTCGGGGACCGGTGGGCGCTCGCCATACAGGAGATAGCCCTCGGTGGCGGCTCCATCAAGGAGACCCTCGACGCCGCCGCTACGGAGATGCAGGACATCTACGACTCCGCCAAGGGGTAGGGGAGCGGGGCTATGAACCAGTCGCGCCGGCTGCCGTACCTGCTGCTCCTACCGGGCATAGTGCTGCTGCTCGCGGTGCTCTACCCGTTCTTGAGCGGGGTCTACTGGAGCTTCACGGACTTCGACCTCACGCTCGGCCAGAACCCCGAGTTTACCGGCCTGAGCAACTACACCGAGGCGTTCAGACCGAGCGGTGACGGCCTGCATTCCGTTGTCATCACCTTCGCCTACGCTGCGATGGCCGTGACGGCGCAGCTGGTGCTCGGGTTCGGGGTGGCGCTCTTGCTGACGCGGGAGGGGGCGCACATAAAAGTTTTCCGGGCGCTCATCGTGCTGCCACTGCTCATGCCGCCGGTTGTGGCGACCATGATGTGGCGCGTCATGATGACGCCGGACGGGGTCTTGAACTACATGCTCAGTTGGGTGTATTTGCCGCCGTTCGACTGGCTCGGGACCACGAGCACGGCGCTCTTCTCGGTGGTGCTCATTGACACCTGGATCTACACGCCTTTCGTCATCCTGATCCTGCTGGCGGGGATGCAGTCCATACCGACGGAGGTCCACGAGGCCGCCAGGGTCGACGGCGCGAGCTACGTCAGAGAAGTGTGGAACCTCGTCGTGCCGCTCTTGCGGCCGTTTTTTATCATCGTGATCGTCTTTCGGGGCATCGACTCCCTGAAGATGTTCGACATCATCTATACCGCCACCAGGGGCGGCCCCATCGACGCGACGATGAACCTGCACGTCCAGTCGTACTTCACGGGTATCAGGGCGCTCGACATCGGCTCCTCGATGACGTATCTGGTCGTGCTCTGGGTTCTCTGCTACACCCTCGCGTTCTTCTTGCTCCGCGTCCGGAGAGGGAGGTTGGCCTGAAGTGTTAGGAAAAAGCTCCACGAGCGCCAGCCGCGTCAGGCGCAGGAACGGCGTTCTGGCGTTCGTCGCGTTGCTCGCCTACACGGCGTTCGCGCTGTTCCCTCTGTTCTGGATCTTCCTAATGTCCCTCAAGGTACAGCGGGACGTGATAGCGACCCCACCGAAGTTCTTCTTCACCCCGACGCTGGCGAACTACGCCGAGGTCCTCTCCCGGCCGGACTTCCTGACCCCGTTCAAGAACTCCGTCATCGTCACCTTCGGGGCGTTGTTCCTCTCCGCCCTCATCGCGCTACCGGCGGCCTACGCCCTGGCCAGGATGGAGTTCCGGGGCAAGGAGGACCTGGCGTTCGCGTTCCTCTCTTTACGGTTCGCGCCGGAGCTCATAATCCTGCTCCCTTTGTTCGTGATCTACCAATCCTTTGGGCTCTACGACACTTACATCGGCCTGATCCTGATCTACCAGCTCATCACCTTTCCCCTGATGGTCTGGATGATGCGGAGCTTTTTGGAGGACGTACCAAAAGAACTCGAGGAGGCCGTTCAGATAGACGGCGGAACCTGGTTCACCTCCTTTCGCATGATAATCACCCGCATAGCGTTGCCGGGGCTCGCTGCGAGCTGCGTGCTCTCTTTCATTTACGCCTGGAACCATTTCGTCTTCGCGCTGGTGCTCGCGTCGCAGAGGACGCAGGTCATCACGGGTGGTCTGCTCCAGTTCATCTCTTTCGAGCAGATACAGTGGGGTTCGATGGCCGCGGGGGTGATGCTCGCTATCGTGCCGGAGTTCATCATCGCGGTGTTCGCGCTGCGGTACATGATCCGTGGCCTCACCGCCGGCACAGTGAAGGGTTAAGGTAGGTGTTCGGCACGGAGACGCGAGGGAGGAGCACACGGTGATGAGAGGGGCGATCCTACCTGGCGGGACAAGGGTGGACCTGCAAGAACTCGATGTCCCTGAACCGGGGCCGGGGCAGGCGCTGGTGAGGATGAAGGCGTCCGGGCTCTGCGGCAGCGACCTGCGCGCCATCTACCACGAGCACGCCGGGGCCGACCCGAACGAGCGTTACCAGAACGTCGTGGCCGGCCACGAGCCGGCAGGACAGGTGGAGGCCGTGGGACCTGGCGTGGCCGGCCTGCGGCCCGGCGACCGGGTCGTCGCCTACCACATCGTCGGCTGCGGACACTGCGAGGAGTGCCTGAAAGGGTTCATGATCGGGTGCCACTCCCCCGAAAGATCGGCCTACGGCTGGCAACGTGACGGCGGCCACGCGGACTTTCTCCTCGCGGAAGCCCGAACCCTCCTCCACCTCCCGGACAGGCTGACCTACGCCGACGGCGCCCTCGTCGCCTGCGGCTTCGGCACCGCCTACCAGGGGATACTCAGGGCGGATGTATCGGGCCGGGACCGGGTGCTGGTGGTCGGGCTCGGTCCGGTCGGGCTCGGCGCGGTGATGCTCGCTGCGTCTAGCGGGGCGGA
>JACDFX010000033.1 GCA_013815575.1 Rubrobacter sp. | reverse complement strand
GCCCTTAGAGGTGGTCAACATGTGCGTCCCGCTGTCGCTGACCCGGAGAGCCAGAGATGGTGGAGACGTCAGGCTCGCGGTGGCGGGATACCTCCAGTCTTGGAGCACGCTCGGGAACTGGGTCGGGGCTCTGGAGGATAGGCTCGACCGGCCCGGGGTGAGCCTCGACCTGCTCGTGCCCTGGCACTGGGGCGGGGGCGTGGGCCGAAGCCACGTCTCAAGGGACGACCTCGACAGGATCTCGCGCCACCCTTCCGTGACGGCCCACGGCACCATGAATATCTCCGAGTTCTGGCGGTTCCTCTCCGGGGTTGACGTGACCATCGACCTCTTCGAGCACAACCTGGAGCGGGAGTACGCCATGGTCACCCGTTCGGTCGTGTCGCTGGCCTGCGGGGTCCCCGTGGTGCATCCCCCTTTCACCGAGGTCTCTGCCATGATCTCCGAGTACGACGCAGGCTGGCTCGTGGACCCGCTGGACGATGAGGCGGTCGCGGCCACGCTCGACGAGGTCATAGGGGACCCCGAGGCGGTGCGGCGTAAGACGGATAACGCCCGCGCCCTGGCCTCCGAGGTTCTCGACCCGGCCGAGGCCGTGAGGCCTCTGGTGAAGATACTGGAGGAGTTGTGAGGTTGGCGGAGAGGTGGCGCAGGATCTACTTCTTCACCCCCACGTTCCGGCCGGTGGGCGGGGTCGTCAAGATCTTCGACTACGTCAACCACGCCCGCGGGCTCGGACTGGAGCCCGTGATCTGCTGCCCCGAGCCCTTCAAGGAGGGGCTGCCCCTCTTCGAGCTCTCGCGCTTCTCGGACATCTCCCCGACGAACGGCTTCAAATTCATCGACTTCGAAAAGGTTTCGGTCGGCCCTCACGACCTGGCCTTCGTCTCCTGGCCCACGAACTACGAGGTCCTCGAGCCCCGCCTCAGCCGGTGGACGCGCCACGAGCAGGTCGTCTGCATCGTCCAGAACGTCCGCTGGGCGAACCCCACGTTCACGAACGGCTACGCCCTGCGCCTGCTCTCGCGTCCGATGGCGCGCATCATGACCAACGACGTGGTCCTCGAAGCCTGCCGACCGTACTTGAACGAGACCTCCACGACGGAGGTGATAGACCTCGGCCACGAGGCGGCGTTCTTCGCTAAAGAACGGTCCGGCGGGCTCGGGCCGCGCATAAAGGTGGCCTATACCGCCTGGAAATCCGACGTGGGCGACAGGGTGGCCGAGACGGTGCGGGACCGGGCGTTCGAGTTCAGGGCGATCCGGAACCCTGTCGGCTGGGACGAGCTGCGCGACCTCTACCACTGGGCCGACGTCTTCCTCGCCACCCCCCTCGCAGAGGAGGGTTTCTACCTGCCGGGCCTCGAAGCGATGGCCGCAGGAGCGATAGTGCTCTCCCCGGACGCCGGGGGCAACCGGGCCTACTGCGAGTTCGGGGAGAACTGTTTGCGGGTCGAGCTCGACGACCCCGCGAGCTACGTCGAGGAGTTGTCCTCGCTCAGGGCCACCGATCCCGGCGAGATCGAGCGCCTGCGCCGCCGCGGGTACGAGACGATCGGGCGGCACACGCTCCCCCGGGAGGGGGAGCTCTTCGGCCGGTTCCTCGGCCGGTTGACGGATCGTCTCAACGGAGCCCGTTCCGCTTGAAAAAGGCCGAAAGAGCCCCGATCATATGTCCCGCTCGCGCCGCGTACGCATGGGAGGAGCGCGTTGGCCCCTGATTTCATCGGCATAGGAGCCCAGAAGGCGGGCACGACCTGGTTGCACCGCAACCTGCAGCCGCACCCCCGGATCTTCATGCCCCGCAAAGAGGTCCACTACTTCGACCGGAAGGTGGACGACCGCTCCAACGCCCTCTCCAGGCTCCGCGGCAAGCGCCAGGTAGACGAGCAGTGGCGCCGGCAGGTCAGGCACTGGCTCGGGCTGCACGCACGGACCCTCTCCCTCGGGTCGCTCCTCTGGGACCTCAAGTACTACATGCGGCGCTACGACGACGACTGGTACGCCTCCGTGTTCGAGCCGAGCCGGGGGAGGGTAACGGGTGAGATCACACCGGCCTACTCGGCGCTCGGCGAGGAGAAGGTCGCCCGCGTCCACGGGCTCGCCCCCGAAGCAAAGATAATCTTCATGATGCGCAACCCCATAGAGCGCGTCTGGTCGCACGCCGTGATGAGCTTCGACAAGGTGGAGAAAGGGTCCGTCGGCTCGGTACCGGAGAGGAAGCTCCTGCGCAAGGTCGGACGCGACAGCACCCGGTCCCTGACGGACTACCTCCGCACCCTGGATACCTGGCGCCGTTTCTACCCCGACGAGCGCATCTTCGTCGGCTTTCTCGAAGACGTCCACTTCTTCCCGGAGGAACTCCTGCGGGCCGTCTACGGCTTCCTTGGCGTCGATCCCTCTTTCAGGTCCCCCGAACCGGAGAAGAAGGTGCACGTCCGCTCCGACAACAGCATGCCGGCCGGCGTGGCCGTCGAGCTGGCCCGGACCTTCGGCGGGCAGACGAAGCGCCTGGAGGAGCGCCTCGGGGGCTACGCCTCGTTCTGGCGCTTCTGCGCCGAGCGGCTGGCCGAAGACCCGCCCGACGGCCGCGTCGCCTACCCGCTGTGGGGCTCCCCGCTCTGGGAGGAGTGGACGCGGGGGACGGGGGTCGCGAGGCCCCGGTTCCAGAGCGGCCCCCTCGCCTCCCCGGAGCTCACCCGCAAGGGCGAGTGAGGCGCGCCGGAGTGGCCCTATTCCGGACTGCCGGTCCTCCCTCCCGATGATATGCTCCGGTTTGTCATTTACGCGGCACGCCCAGAGACGCAGGAGGCCAGATGTACCCTGATTTCATCGGGATAGGCGCGCAGAAGGCGGGCACGACGTGGCTGCACCGCAACCTGCAGGCGCACCCCGAGGTCTGGATGCCGCCGATAAAAGAGCTCCACTACTTCGACGAGAAGGCCGAGCTCGAGGACGGGTTCGTATCCAGGCTCCGCGGCGACCGCCCGGCCGACAAGCGCTGGCGCCGCCAGATCCGGGGCCGGCTCCGGCGTCCGCTGGAGAGGCTTTCCTCGCGGAACTTCGCGTGGGACCTGAGGTACTTTTTCGGGAAGCCCCACGACGGATGGTACGCCTCGCTCTTCGAGCCGGGGCGGGGGAAGACCACAGGTGAGGTGACCCCGGACTACGCGATACTGGGAAAAGAGGGGGTGGCCCGCGTCCACGGGCTCATGCCAGAGGCAAAGATAGTCTTCATGATGCGCAACCCGGTGGAGCGGCCGTGGTCGGTGGCGAACATGGGTCTGCGCATCCGGGGCGGATCCATAGAAGACATGACCATCAAGAACTTCCGGCGGCAGGTCAAGAACCGGCGGGTGCGCCGGATGACGGACTACCTGCGCACGCTCGATACGTGGAGCGCCTTCTACCGAGAGGACCAGATCTTCGTCGGCTTTCTCGAAGACATCCACTTCTTCCCGGAGGAGACGCTGCGCGGCCTGTACCGCTTCCTGGAGATCGACCCGTCGGTGGCGAGCGGGGTCATCAGGGAGAGGGTCCACACGGGCTCGGTGAGCACGATGCCCTCCTGGCTCGCCGTCCACCTGGCCCGCACCTACCGGGAAGACACGAAGCGCCTGGAGGAACGCTTCGGGGGCTACGCCTCGTTCTGGCACTTCTGTGCCGAGCGGCTGGCGGAGAGATCGCCGAGGAAGGAGCGCACCAGGCAGATAAAGTACCCGTTATGGGAGTCGACGCTGTGGGAGCGGTGGGAGGGGGCTCAGGACATCTCGCCCCAGAGCGGCCCGCTCTCCTCCCTCAGAACCGCCTCGTAGGATGTACCCGGACTTCATCGGGATAGGGGCCCAGAAGGCGGGCACCACCTGGCTGGGGCGTAACCTGCAGGCGCACCCCGAGGTCTGGATGCCCCGGCTCAAAGAGGTCCATTACTTTGACGAGAAGCTCCACGAGCCCCGCAACGCCGCGCCCAGGTTCACCCACAGGGTCTTCGGCGGCAGTGCCGCCAACCGCCGGTGGCGCTCGCAAGTCCGGCGCCGGACGAAGAAACACCTGAAGAGACTCTACGGAAAGAAGTTCTCCGGAGAGGACTTCCGGTGGGACCTCAGGTACTACGCGGGCGCCCCGGACGACGGGTGGTACGCCTCGCTCTTCGAGCGTGGAGGGGGGAGGGTGGTCGGCGAGATCACGCCTGCCTACTCCACGCTGGAACCGTACGTCGTCGCTCGCGTCCACGGGCTCGCCCCCGAGGCGAAGATCATCCTCATGATGCGCAACCCGATAGAGCGCGTCTGGTCGCAGACCGTGATGAGCTTTGATCGGGGCAAGAACAGGCCCATAGACACCGCGACGGAAGAGGAGCTCCTCCGCCACTTCGGCGGCGAAGGCGCGCTACGGAGGACGGACTACCTGCGAACCCTGGAGACCTGGGGCGCCTTCTACCCGCCGGAACGCATCTTCGTCGGCTTCCTGGAGGACGTGGAGTTTTTCCCGGAGGAGCTCCTGCGGGCCGTCTACGGTTTCCTGGGTGTGGACCCGTCCTTCGCGCCCCCGAAGGCGGGCTCGAAGGTCCACACCCGGTCCACGGGGAGCGCGCCGGCCGCCGCCATGGCCCACCTGGCCCGCCGCTACCGGGCCGAGAACGCGGCCCTGGAGGAGCGCTTCGGGGGCTACGCCTCGTTCTGGCGCTTCTGCGCCGAGCGGCTGGCCGAAGACCCGCCCGCGGAAGAGCGCCTCCCCTACCCCCTGTGGGAGTCGCGGTTGTGGGAGGAGTGGCCCGGACCCAGACAGACCCGGCTCCAGAGCGCACCCCTGTCTCTATCGGCAACCCCAAAAAAAGCTGATAGCTGACAGCGCGGGTTCCGCGCTGTCAGCCTTGCGCGAACCCGTTCAGCATCTCCTCCACGCTCTCCCGGGAGTAGAAATCCCAGTAGGCGCCTTCGCTTTCGAGGAGCCTCTCCCCGTAGGGCACTATTTTGTCGCGGTCGTAGAGCGGGTTCAGGTTCTTGGACCGGAGCGGCTCGTCGAGTTCGCGGGCGGCCGGCACAATGACCTCCAGGGCCCTGCCGCCTGAGCTGACGATGTCTTCGTACCGGATTATGTGGTCGCGCGGCAGCTCTCGCCGGTAGCGATCGAAGATGTAGTGCGTTCTGCGAAGCCACCTGTCTATCTTGTCCCTGTCCTCTCCCTTGCTCTCCTCCATGTAGCGCCTGAACCCCTCGTCGTACCGGGTTATCGCGCGGGGGTTCTTGCGGCGCTCTTTGTTCGACTCGATGCTGAGCGAGGACGCCCTGATAGCCAGGGGGTTGCGCACGATCGCGAAGCACGGGAACCGCTTCGCCAGGGTCGGGAGCAGGGCTGTGAACATGTTGGGCTGTTTGATCGCCAGGTAGAACTCGGGCCGCAGGTCTTTGCCCACCTCTATCCTGCCCTTCTGCGCGATGCGGCGACGGACGCCGTTCACCTCCCCCTTGGTGTTGTCCGGGACCACGCCGCCCACATGCTTGCTAATCACGACTCCCCTGCGGAGCGCCATCTTGCGCATGGTGCGGAAGTAACCTTCGATCCCGTCGCAGACGGCCTCGTGGTCCGGCAAGCGGTCGGCGAACTGCCCGGGAGAGATCGGCTCGCTCAACGCCACCGTGTCGGGCAGCTTGTTGAGCAGGTGGCAGGTCAGAGTGGTCCCGCTGCGCCCGGGACCCGTGATCACGATGTTCCGCTGGTTCTTCGAACCCCCGCCGTCGTACCTCACGGCCCTCAACGCTCGCCCCAACCTGGGCGCAAGACTTCTCAGGCTCACTCTACCTCCCACGGTCCGCAGTAGTTGTCGTCTCTACCTATACACAGGCCATGATAGCCAACCCGGGACTCGAATACTCCTTTTGCCCCCAAAGGCGGCCCGGGATCGGGACTGCCACGCCCGAACCGTGCTACCCGTCCGCCGGTTCTTTCCCCTCGGTTGGGACGTCCCCGTCCGTTGGCCGATCCCCTTCGCGCCAGGCGTGGAATCGGCCGAAGACTTCGTCCATCTGCTGCGTCACGACGGGCTCCTTGGGCCTGAGGAGGACTCTGCGGTGGAGGTTTACCAGGGCGTCGCCGACCTTCCAGCGGCGGGAGTTCGTTAGGGCCGAGACCTGGGCCTCCAGCGTCTCCATCCAGCGGGTCAGCTTCGCCACGTCCTGCTCGGACCGCCGCAGCTTGGCGTGGGCGTCGCGCAAGTCGCCGGCCACGTACCCTTCGAAGACCTTCGTCTCCCCGACCGGGTCCTCGCCGAGGTAGGCCGAATGCCCGGCGGAGATGCGCCCGAAGGACCCGAAAGCGTCGCGTTTCTCGGCGTTGCGCGGTCCGTCTGTTGCGCTAGAAAGCAGCGCTTCGCGGAGGTCTTTCCAGTGGTCGTCGAGGGTGGGGATGACCCTTTCGAGAGCGCGTTCCCAGGCGTCGGCGGGGGCGTTCAGGAGGGCGCCGATCTCCTCTTCCGCCCGGGACCAGGAGCGTACCTCCCACCGGGCCAGCCCCAGGTGATCCAGAAAGCCGCCGTACTTGTGGTCCTCCCTGGCCGAGATCAGGACGCACCTACGGCCGAAGGAGCAGGCGGTGATCATGCCGTGGAGCGAGGAGCCGACGTAGACCTCGGAGCGCGCGACGCAGGCTGCGACCTCCCGCAGCCCCCGCGGCCGGTCCACCAGCAGCGGGTCCGAGGCCATCTTCGCCGCGACGAGCCGCTGGGTCTCGACGTCGCCGTGGGAGGGGCCTATGGCGAGCAGGATGGGCGAGGCCCGGAGCTTCGCGCAGATCCGGTCCATGCGGCCCGCAACGACGGAGACGTCTTCGCCGGCGAGCCTGGCGTTGACGTGGAAGGCGACGGTGCGCCCCGGCACGCTCTTGCCGCGGTGCGCGAAGGCGTCCTCGTAGGCCGCCGAGATCTCCCCCTCCGTCCAGAGCTTCGAGACCTCTACGGCGGAGTCGGGCACGACGCCCATCTCCGCCTCGAGTCCGACCTCCTCCAGCAGGCGCCGGCTCTCCCGGTCCCTGACGCTGGCGTAATCGGTGACGGATGCCGTCCACCGCATGAAGCGGGCGGCGGCCGGGTCGAACGTGGCGGGGACGCCTGGGACGTTCCAGCACAGGGGCAGGCCGTCCCTGGCCGCCACGTAGGCGGCGCCGAGCCACAGGCTCGGGTAGGCCACGAACGGGGAGACGCCGCCCCGATCGTAGATGCCGAGCGGCGTGGGCGAGGCGCGCAGGATCTGGCCGCCCCCGACCACCACGCCGTCGACCTCCGGTCCCTCCCGCAGAAACTCGTCGAAACCTATGGTCGGTACGCAGTCCTCCCAGTCGGGTGCCCCCCCCGCCGGCGAGACGTGGACGAAATCTTCGCAGACGTCGGAGAGCCTCCGTTCCAGTACCAGTGGGAACAGCAGGTCCCCGTAGTTCTCGACGTCGAAGGTTCCGAAGTGGGCTATCCTCAAGTTCTCGCACGCTCCAGGGGTGTCGTTGCCGGATCTTATTCGGCGTACACTACCATCGAGCCGGCCGGCCTGCGCGACCGGCGGCGGGGCCTGCCCGGAGCCTATCGGGTACGATGCGTGCGACGTCAGGAAGATCCATTACGGGGAGGTGGGGGTGCGACTCTACGGGGTATCGATGGTCCGCAACGAGGCCGACATCGTCCGCGCCAACGTCCTCTACCATCTCGCGGCCGGTTTCGACCGGCTCCTGATCGTGGACAACGCCTCCACAGACGGCACCCGCAGGATGCTCAGGAAGCTCGGCAGGGACCCCAGGGTCCGCTGGACGCGCGACCGGGGCTCCTTCCGCCAGGGCGAGGTCTTCACGGAGCTCGCCCGCCAGGCCTTCGCCGAGGGGGCCGACTGGGTCGCGCCCGTGGACGCCGACGACTTCTGGTATGCGCGCGGTTCGTCCATAAAGGAGGTGCTGGCCGACTCCGGTGCGTCGGCGCTTCGGGTGCGGCACCTGGACTTTATCCAGCGCCGCGAACAGAGGGAGTCCTCGCCCGACGAGCTTCTCACCATGACCCGCCGCGTCCCCGCGCCCGTGGACCGCGCCCTCGCCCCGGACCTCCTGGCCGCCGGGAAGGTCTCCTACATCGAGATGGCCCGGCTGCACAAGCTCGTCAGCCGGGCGTCCGAGGCCATGAAGATGGTGAAGGGGGCCCACTCCCTGGACGGCGTCGAAGGTCCGGTCGTGGAGACGGGGGATCTGGTCCTCCTGCACACGCCCCTGCGCTCTCTGGCCCACCTGGAGGAAAGGGCCGCCTCCGCAGACCGCCGCTCCGGCACAGGCGCGTCCCTCGGCCCGGGCTGGCACGCGCGCCGGTGGCAAAAACTGAGAGAAGAGGGCGTCCTGGAGGAGGAGTGGGCGGCCAACAGCTACGGCGAAGACGGTCGCCTGGACGTGTACGGAATCCCGCACGAGACCGTCTTCGACCCCACGCTCCGGAACGCCGTGGCCCCATTCCTGGAGTAGCCGGCATCACCATTGTGGAGAAGGTTCGTGGGAAGGGGCTGAGACCCGCCACTTCCCCGTACGATGGCCCCGCCTCCGGGCCCGAGTTTCTGTTACAGTTCCGTCACAGCGGAGTCCACAAGGGTCGATCCACCTCGCCGCCGAGGGGCGAGGCGACGGCCACGGTCTTTTCGGGACGCCTTTCCTGATGCCTGGAACTTGATGCCTGTAGCCCGGATCGCGGGCTGGCCGAAGAGGAGAATACCGGGCCTCCGGTAAGGAGACCCGCCTACGCCGGCTCGACCTTGACGGGCAGGGAGGAGAGGTCCGTCTTCTTCGAGCAGACGAAGGCCCTCCGGGACCCGCCTTTATAGTCGCGTCCGCCGACCCAATTGGGCTTGCCGTTCTCGTTGCGGAAGTCCGGCTCCAGCGTCGCCACC
>JACDFX010000336.1 GCA_013815575.1 Rubrobacter sp. | reverse complement strand
TCTAGCGCGGTCGCGGCTCCCCCCCTCTCGATTCTCCCTCATTTTGCGTCCCATCCTCCCGTTGTTCTCCCAATACTTCCAGGTCGGCGCTTCCCGCATCCCGCATCCCGAGTCTCTCCCGGGCCAGCGACCGCACCCTGTCCGCCGCCGATAACTCCGCGACCTCGACCTCGAGCCGCTCCCCAGCGGCCCTGGTCCCGTCGAGCTCCTCTTGCAGCGCCGCTTCCCGACCTTCGAGGTTTCCGGAGATGGTATGCAGGTAGACGCTGCCCAACATCAACAACACGGGCACGATGACCAGGGCCGCGAACCGCCGCCGTCGCCCGTGGTCCTTGCGCCGAACCTTCCCGACCCTGGGCCTATCCGGGACCTGCTCCCACGGGGGCAGCGCAGGCTGCGTCGGCAGGGTCGAGCGGTAGCGACGCTGCGGCGCGGCCATCAGCCGTCCCCCGGCGGCTCTGAGGTCCTCGTGGCCGACCGCAACCGGGCGGAGGCGCTGCGCGGGTTCTCCCTGACCTCTTCCTCTAACGGCCGAACCACCGCGCCCCGCCGGAACACGGGGCTCGCGCCGCACACACAAACCGGCAGCTCCGGCGGGCAGACGCACCGGCCCTCGCGCTCCGCGATAAACCGCTTGACGATCCGGTCCTCCCCGGACTGGAAGGTGATGACCACGAGACGCCCGCCTGAAACGAGCAACCGCTCCGTGGCCCGCAGAGCCCGCCGCAGGCCCTCCAACTCGTCGTTGACCCGGACGCGTACCGCCTGGAAGACCCTCTTCGCCGGGTTGCCGCCGCGCTCCTTCCAACCCACGGCGGCGCGCACGGCGTCGTGCAGGTCCGTAGTGGTCGCGAGCGGCCTGCGGCGCACGACCTCGCGGGCCACCCGTCTCGCCTCCCCTCGCGGCACGTCCCCGTAGCTCCCCAGGGTCTCGATCAGCTCCGCTACCTCGACCGTGTTCAGGTACTCGGCGGCCGACACACCCGACTCCGGGTCCATCCTCATGTCGAGCGGGCCCTCCACGACGTAGGAGAATCCGCGCCCCGGCTCGTCGATCTGGAAGCTTGATAGCCCGAGGTCGAAGAGCACCGCGTCCGCGCGCTCCCCCCTCTCGACCATCCCCCACAAAACCTCGTCATAGGGTCCGGTCACAAACGAGAAGCGGTCGTCGCCCAGAAGGTCCCGCGCACGCCAGGCCGCCGCCGGGTCCCGGTCTATCCCGATCACACCCCCGGTTGGGACCTCTTGGAGCACCCGGCGCGCGTGGCCGCCGCCCCCGAAGGTGGCGTCCACGACCACCGAACCGTCCTCCAGCGCGAGGGCCGAGACGGCCTCTTCGAGCAAGACCGGTTTGTGCCCGATCGCCATCAACCGCCGAGTTCCCTGCCGCCGAGCTCTCTACCGGCGAACTCCTCGACAATCTCTGAGAAAGAGTCGTCGGCGCCAGAAACGTACTGGTCCCACTCTGTGGTGTCCCAGATCTCCAACCTGTCGTCCACCCCGGTCACGGTCACGTCCCGCTGCAGACCGGCGTAGCGGGCGAGCTTCGTCGGGATCAAGACCCGCCCCTGCCTATCCAGCGTGGCCTCGAAGGCCATCGAGAAGAACATGCGAGAGAGCTGGCGTCCCCGCGCCGAGAGATCCGCGTTCGCTTTGATGTTGGCCTTGAACGTAGCCCACTCCTCAGGAGGAAAGGCGAACAAACAACGGTCCACCCCTTTGGTCACGACGATCCCACCCTCGAAATAAGAGCGGAGACGGGAGGGGAGGGTCAGGCGCCCTTTCTCGTCCAGCGTGTGCTCGTACTCGCCTAAAAGGGCCAAAACCTGGTCCTCCCACTCCACTCCACTTTGACCCACAACTGGCGAAATTCTTGCATATGCGGGGAAAATAAGCAACGTAGGCACCGCCGGAGGGGTCAGACAGGACCCTCGTCACCCGAAAATGCCCCTTGTACCCACCCCCCAAGGGGTATGGACCCCCTATTCAATACTTCTCTGGCGATGGGTGCAGGGTTCAGGGCGCTCGTGGACGCTGGATGCGGGGCTGGTGAGATGTAGGGGTGGCGCGCCCTGGCGACGCAACATCTTGGGTGTTGGTAAATCGGTGGTTGAAAGGGGCTGGGTTGTGGGGAGGGCCGCCGGATGGGCGGTTGTTTGTGGGCCCACCAGGACTCGAACCTGGGACCGTCCGATTATGAGTCGGATGCTCTAACCAACTGAGCTATGGGCCCTGGGCGGCGTACCCCGGGGGCACCGTCCGGCTCCCCTGGCTGGACTCGAACCAGCAACCCTTCGATTAACAGTCGAATGCTCTGCCAATTGAGCTACAGGGGAAAAGGTGCAGCGGGGTGAATTATACGGTGCGTCGGTGATGGCTTCAAGGTTACGAGGAGGGGATGCGCAGCGCTCCTTCGAGGGAACTTATATCTGCACGAAGTGCCTCTTTCTCATCATAGTCGTCGGTTTCTCTCTGACTGCGGCGGCGGCTTAGGATCGCGAGGCGCAACCAGAGCTCGCGTATGGAGGTCTTCGACGAATAGAGGCCGTCCCGGCGCATCCTCTCCGCTTCGGCATCGAGGGCCATGAACGTGTCCATCAAGGGTCGGGCCCGCTCGTCGGCGAAGACGGCGCTCATGTTCGCCCCCGCGTGCTCTTTGAGCACGGCGAAGACGCGGGCCTGGGCCTCGTCGCCAAAATCCTCGGGGAGCAGCATCAAGGGTTCGGAGAGCGCGGGGACATCGACTCCCCGCCTCAGGGGTCCTGCGCTGAGATCAGGACGGGCAAGTATCGCGGCCAGCGTCTCGCTACCGGCTTCCACAAGCGGGTTCCTGGAGCCGGAGGCGGGCCTGCGGTTTCGGATCGGAGGCCCCTGCGCGCGGGCCGGCGCTTCGACAGGCCGCCCGGCGGGCGTCCGCTTACGGTTCTCTTGCAGCGCCTCCTCGCTCACGCCCAGGGTTTCGGCGGCGAGACGGATAGCCTCCCCATGGAAGACAGGGTCTTCGATTCTCCTGATGAGGCCCTTGATCTCCGGGAGCATCCGGGACCGGTCAGTGGCGTCGGCGCCCCGCACGCGCTCGGCCTTGTGGCGAAAGATGTACTCGAGCAGCGGCATCGTGTTTCGCGTCAGCATGGATTTAAACTCTTCCGGTGAGTGCTCTAGCAGCCAGTCCGCCGGGTCCTCCGAGAGTCGCATCACGCGTAAATCCAGCTTCAACCGCGCCGCCTCGACCGCCGCGTCCGCGTCATCCGTCCGCTCCAGGGACTGCGCGGTCGAGTCGACCCGTTCGAGCGCCCTCTCCCCCGCCGCATCCGGGTCGAATAGCAGATAAATCCTGTCCACGTAGCTGCTGAGGGCCTTGAGGTGGCCCGGCGTAGTGG
>JACDFX010000032.1 GCA_013815575.1 Rubrobacter sp. | reverse complement strand
AGTTTCGGGAGATGGGCGGCATCGTGGAGACCTGGATGGAGGGTGAGGAGGTCCGCTCCCCGTCCGTGCAGTGCCGCATAAACCCCACGGGTAAAGCGTCCGTGGTCTCGACCCACGACCAGGTGCTTGGCGGCCCTTCGGGCCAGATCTTCCTCGGAAGCACCTTCCCCGCCGACGCGGCCTACAGCCGGGACCTCAAAGAAGCCGGAGACAGGGTCGGCGAAGTGCTAAAGAAGCGCGGGGCTTTAGGACGCTTCGCCATCGACTTTATCTCGATGCGGCGGGGGAGCGGGTGGGAGCACGCGGCCATCGAGATCAACCTGAGGAAAGGCGGGACGACGCACCCGTACCTGATCCTGCGCTTCCTCACCGACGGCGTTTACGACCCCGAAGACGGCCTCTACTGCACCCCCACCGACAAGCCCTGCTACTACTACGCCTCCGACAACCTCCAGAGTCCCCACTACAAGGGCCTGACCCCAGACGACCTCATAGACATCGCCGTCAACAACGGCCTCCACTTCGACAGCGCCAGCCAGCAGGGCGTCATCTTCCACCTCATCGGCGCCCTCTCCCAGTACGGCAAGCTAGGCACCGTCTGCATCGGCGACAGCCACGAAAAAGCCCAACAGTTCTACAAGGATACCGTGGAGGTGTTAGACCGGGAGTCGCGGCGGTAGCTAACCTCTCATTCTGACCAACTTTTAGGAGGAGACGATCAAGATGAGCAAGACCGAGAGTCTGGTCGAGCGCAGGGTCACCTACACCCTGGAGATGGACGGCAAACTCTACGTGGTAGAGAACATGCCGGCACGAGTAGACGAAGAGACGGGCGAGCAGTTCTTTGCGCCCCACACGGTCGAGCGTCTGCGAGAGATCATCCGGGGCGAAGAGAAACCGGGCAAAGTCGTGGAGACACCTGTGTACGAGTATCCATCTGGTCGAAACCCGGTGTAAACTGCCTGCGTATCGGCCCACGGGAGGCAAGCGATGTCCGAAACGCTCTACGCTACCTTTGACGGCGAATTTCTGCGGCCCGACCGGCCGGTGGCGCTGAAACCGAACACGCGGGTGCGCCTTACCATAGAGGACGCCGAGACGGAAGAGGCGCCAGCGAAGTCCTCCTTCCTGAGGACGGCCCGGGGTCTACGTCTCGAAGGCCCGGATGATTGGTCGGAGCGTCTCGAAGACCACCTTTACGAAGATCCTCGTGCAAGTGGCACCTGAGCTATTCCTCGATGCCTCGTACGCCATCGCGCTCTCTTCCGCCACCGACAGGCACCACCAAAGGGCCGTCGAGCTGTCAAGTCAGGTCGAAGCCGATAACTCGGACCTGGTCACCACCCGGGCCGTGATACTGGAGATCTGCAACGCCCTCTCCAGACTCCGCTATCGTGCGGCGGCCGTGGCTTTGTTGGACGCCGTCGAAAACGATCCTGCCGTCGAAGTCGTCGCGCTTTCGGAAGACCTGTACTCACGAGGCCTGGAACTGTACCGCCGACACCAGGACAAGGAGTGGGGCCTGACCGACTGTATCTCCTTCACGGTGATGCGGGAACGGTCCATAACAGACGCGCTTACTGCCGACGATCATTTCCGCCAGGCAGGTTTCCGGGTACTGCTCACCCAGAGCTAAGAGTCGCGCTCTCTCTACGGTGGACCTCGTACCCAACGCCGGCATAATGTCTCGACCGTAGACGTCCAACGTCTCGTCCATGGTTGTGTCCGTAAAGTTCTGTAATATTGGTGGTCCGCTAGAAAGAAACCTGAACGATCTCGATCACCTGGAATGAACTCTCTCCAAGTTCCGGCTCTTGCGTGGAGCCGGATTACTACAGCTATCTGGCAGACCTCGTACTCAACTCCGGCATGATCTCCTTCCCGTAAGCATCCAGCGTCTCGTCCATCGCATCGTGCATGAGGTAGACGTTGAACTGGTCGACGCCGAGGTCCTCTAGCTCCGTCAACTTCTTCAGGTGGTCATCGACGGTGCCGAGGACGCAGAAGCGGTCCACGATGTTGTCCGGGACGAAGTCCGTGCTCGGGTTGCCGGCCTGGCCGTGGTGGCTGTAATCGTAGCCCTGGCGGGCCTTTATGTAATCGGTCAGGGCGTGGGGGACATCGCTGTTCTCGCCGTACCGCGTCACGAGGTCCGCCACGTGGTTTCCGACCATGCCGCCGAACCACCGGCACTGGTCGCGCTGGTGGTCGAGGTCGTCACCGATGTAGGCCGGGGCCGCCACGCAGATCTTGACGTCTTTCGGATCGCGTCCCGCTTCTCTGGCGGCTTCGTGGACGTGCTTCATGGTCCACTCCAGGATGACGGGGTCGGCGAGCTGGAGGATGAAACCGTCGGCCTTGCGCCCGACGAGGCTCAGGGCCTTCGGTCCGTAGCCGGCCATCCAGACGTCTAGCTTTCCGTTCTTTATCCAGGGGATCCTGACGCTCACGCCGGAGTAGTCCGCCTCGCGGCCTTCGGCGAGGTCCTTTATGACGCGCATCGCCTCTTCTAGTTGTCGGAGCGTGGTCGGTTTGCGGCCGAGAACGCGGACCACCGAGTCGCCGCGGCCGATGCCGCAGATGGTGCGGTTGCCGAACATGTCGTTGAGGGTGGCGAAGGTGGAGGCGGTAACGGAGGGGTCGCGGCTTACGGGGTTGGTGACGAAGGGGCCGACGAGGATCTTCTCCGTAGCGGAGAGCATCCGGGAGTGGATGACGTAGGGCTCCTGCCAGAGGATGTGCGAGTCGAAGGTCCAGGCGTGGGTGAAGCCCAGTTGCTCCGCTTTCTTGGTCAACTCGACGACGCGGTTGGCTGGTGGGTTTGTCTGGAGGGTTACGCCGAAGTCCATGCTGTGCCTAGTCCTTTCCCGGGCCCGTGGTCGCCGCCGCCGCGCCCAGGGCCAGGTAGACGCCGCCTGAGAGGTAGCGGCCCGCGTGGCGGAAGCGTGGGCTCTCGTTGCGCCGGCGCAGCCAGTCGGCGGCCGTGCCACCGAGCAGGGCGTAGAGGCCGTCGGTGACGAGGCCGAGCACGCCGAGGGTCGCGCCGAGGAGCAGGATCTGGCCCCACACAGGCCCGCGCGACGGGTCCACGAACTGCGGCAGGAACGCCAGGAAGAAGAGCGCTACCTTCGGGTTGAGGACCTGCACCAGCACGCCCTGAACGAAGACGCGCCCCAGCGGTTCCCGCCCGACGGCGACCGGCCCGTCGTCCTCCCCGCGCCCAAAGAGTTTTTTGAGCCCCAGGTAAACGAGGTACGCGGCCCCCAGCCACTTCACCGCCCCAAAGGCGGCGGCAGACGAGGCGACTACCGCGGAGAGCCCCACGGCGGCGAGGGCGGAGTGCAGGAGCGTACCGGCCTCGATGCCGAGGCAGGAGACGAGGCCCGCGGGGCGTCCCCCCTCGACGCCGCGCGCCACGACGTAGAAAACGGCGGGACCCGGCACCAGCAGGAGCGCCAGGGCGGCGGCGGCGAAGAGGCCGTAGGTGGTCAAGTCGGGCATGCGTCGCTCCTCACGCCGTCTCGGGCTCCCTGCCCCGATCCGGCTCGCCGGTCGGTTCGGTGGCGCCGCTGAAGATCATGGAGAGGGCCAGGTAGACCAGCGCGGCCACGCCGAAGGTGAGGAAGAGTCCGTAGTTGTAGAGGCCCTCGATAAACGTCGGGCTCTCGAAGACGCCGGCAAAGCCAGGGGTCGTGGCGGCCTTGATGAAGCCGGGGAGGACGGGAAGGACGCCGGCGAGGACCGCGATAATGGCGCGCGGGTTCCAGCCGCCGGAGTAGGCGTAGCGGCCGTCGTGCTTGTAGAGGTCCGCGAGGTCGAGTTGCCTCTTGCGCAGGATCCAGTAGTCCACGATCATCACGGCCCCTATCGCCCCGAGCAGGCTCCCGTAGCCAACCAGCCACGTGAAGATGTAAGCCCCGACGTTGTTGAAGAGCAGCCACGGGAAGGAGACGATGCCGAGAAGCGCCGTGATGAGCCCGCCCATCCTGAACGAGATGTACTTCGGCGCCAGGTTCGAGAAGTCGAACGAGGGGGAGACCACGTTCGCGGCCATGTTCGTCGAGATCTGGGCTATCGCTATGACGATCATGGCGATTATGAGGAGTATGGGAAGGTCCGTGAGGAGCCTGGTGATGAGGGCCACGGGGTCCCAGATCGCCTCGTCGAAGACGACGATGGTGGCGGCCGTGACGGCTATCCCGATAAACGAGAACGCTGTCATCGTTAGCGGCAGCCCTATTGCCTGGCCGACGACCTGCGAGCGCTGGCTCCGGGCGTAGCGGGTAAAGTCCGGGATGTTGAGGGAGACCGTGATCCAGTAACCGACGTTCGCCGCCAGAGAGGGCCAGAACAGCGCCCAGAACGGCGCGTTGCCCGTCTGGAGCCCGGATGAGGTCGAGAGCACGTTCCCGAGCCCGCCGCCCGCCGAGAGGCCCCAGGCCAAAAGCGCCAGGCTGCCCGCGATCAGGAGTGGCGCGGAGAAGGCTTCGAACCACTTCACACCCTCGACGCCGAACCAGATGATCACGACCTGTATCGCCCAGAACACCATGAAGGTTATGGCCGTGTTCCCCGGCACGTCACCCCAGCCGCCCCAGACAGCACCCATCAGCGAACTGAGGGCCAACCCCCCGATCCAGGTCTGTATCCCGAACCACCCGCAGGCGACGAGCGCCCGGGCTATCGCGGCAAAGTTGGCCCCCCGAACCCCGAAAGACGCCCTGACGAAAACCGGGAAAGGCACGCCCCACTTCGTCCCGGCGTGGGCGTTCAATAGCATCGGCACCAGCACCAGGACGTTGCCCAGGGAGATGGTGAGCAGCGCCTGCCACCACAGCATTCCGGCGGCCATGAGGCCGGAGGCCAGGGTGTAGGTCGTTATGACTATCGCCATCCCGATCCAGAGCGCCGCGATGTTGTACGTCGTCCACGTCCGGTCTTCTGGTCCCGTCGGCGCCAAATCCTCGTTGTAGAGGCTCGACGAGCTAACCTCGGCCTTGATCCTGGACAACTCGGCCGGATCGTTGAAGCCGAAGTCTCGAAATCCTTCTCGCTCCATGTGTGGCCTCCCTTCTTGCAGGTTTGGGGCTCTAGGTATCAGGTTCTTACCTTAGGCCCTTGGCCTTATGCCTTTCTATTCACCCACTCCATGGTCTTCTCCGTCAGGCGGTGCAGCGCCCGAACCGACAGCTCGATGTCCTCTTCCGGCGTGTCCTCGTCTTTGGTGTGGCTCAGGCCGCGGAGGCTCTTCACGAAGATCATGACCGTCGGCATGAGGCGGGCCATCTCGGCGGCGTCGTGCAAGGGCCCGCTCGGCAGGCGGTGGGAGACGCCGGCGACCTCGTTTACGGCCTCGTCGGCGAGCTCTATTAGCCCGTCGTCGAAGGGGATGGGCTCTATCTGCCACAGCCGCTCCCACCTGACGGAGACGTTCTCTTCCGCCGCGACCTTCTCGCTCGCCTCTTTCGCCTTCGCGAGCATGTCGGCGAGAACGTCGGGGTCGAGGGCGCGCTGGTCGAGGGACGTCTCGCACCAGCCGTTGAACGCGGTCACAATGGCCGGGCTGACGTTTACGAAGCCCGTCGTGGCCCGCACGTCGTCGCGCGCCGCGGCGTCTTCCCGGAACGCCACCGCCGAGCGTGCCGCCGCTATGAACGCGTCGCGCCTCACGTCCATGGGGGTAGAGCCGGAGTGGGCGTGCTGGCCGGTGAAGCGGACGGCGTGGCGCTCGACCCCGAAGGTGCCGAGCACGACGCCGAGCGGCAGGCCCATGCGCTCCAACACGGGGCCCTGCTCTATGTGGAGCTCCAGGTAGGCCACGGCGTTCTCCAGCTGCTTTCCTGCCTCGTTGGCCCGGTCGAGGTCCACGCCGTGCTCCTGCAGGGCGTCAGGCAGGGCCACGCCATCCTTGTCTTTCAGGTTGCGGACGTCGTCAGGCTTCAGGGCGCCGGCGGCGGAGCCGGAGCCGAAGAGGCTCCGGCCGAAGCGGGCGCCCTCCTCGTCGGCCCAGTCCACGAGCCGGAGGGTTACGGGGCGCCTCTGCGGGGCGAGGGCGCGCATGACTTCGAGGGCGCCCACGACGTTGAGGGCGCCGTCGAGCCAGCCGCCGTTCGGGACGGAGTCAATGTGGCCGCCGAGGATGACGGACCTCTCGGAGTCGCCCGGGGCGGTCGCCCAGATGTTGCCGGCCTCGTCGGTCTCTACCTCGGTGATGCCCTCTATCTCTCCGAGCTTGGCCCTGAGCCAGTCGCGGGCCCTCGTCCACTCGTCGGTCCAGGCGACGCGGCGGGCGCCTTCGGGGCCGCCCGTGAGGTTGGCAAGTTCCTTGAGCTCCTCGACGGCGCGGCGGGCGTCTACGCCTTCGGCTTGCACTAGCCGACCTTCGCCGCTTCTCCGGTGACGGTCAGCGCCTCCTCGAAGGCGTTGGCCGCCTCACGGGCGGCCTCGCGGGTGATGGTGAGGGGAGGGGAAATGCGGACGGCGTTCGCGCCGATGCCACCCTTGCCGACGAGGACGCCGCGCTCGCGGCAGGCCTGCAGGAAGCGGACGGCGGCGGGTGGGTTCGGTTCGCCGTCAGGGCCGACCATCTCAAGGGCCAGCATCAGGCCGCGCCCGCGCACCTCGCCGACCACGGGGCTGTCCTTCGCCATCTTTACGAGGCGGTCCTTCAAGTAGCCGCCCACCTCGTCAGCGTTTTTCTGGAGGTCGTTGTCCAGGATAAAGTTCAGGTTGGCGAGGGCGCCGGCGGTAGAGATGTGGTTACCGCCAAAGGTGGCGAGGTGGAGCTTGCCCGAGATGGAGTCTATGATCTCGGCCCGGCCCAATACGGCGCCGATGGCGAGGCCGTTGCCGAGGCCCTTGGCCATCGTGATCATGTCGGGCTCGATCCCTGACTCCCCGATGCCCCAGAAGTGGCTCCCCGTCCTGCCGAACGCGGTCTGCACCTCGTCAGAGATGTACAGGATGCCGGTCTCGTCCAGGACCTCCTTTACGCCCCTTATGTACTCGGGCGGCAGCTCTATAAAGCCGCCTACACCCTGCACGGGCTCTGCGATGAGGGCGGCGACGTGGCCGGTCGTCGCGGTCCGGATGAGGTTGCGCATGTCGTCGGCGCACGCTTTCGCGAACTCAGGGTCGTCCTTCTCGTAGCGGCCGTAGAGCGAGGAGTAGGAGTGGTGCGGGGGCATCGCGTAGGTGACGTCCAGGGAGGAGCGGCTCGTCGGGCGCCAGGTGCTCTGGCCCGTGATGCCCATCGTGGCGAAGGAGCCGCCGTGGTAGGAGCCGCGCATCGCAAGGACCTCGCTAGATCTACGGTGCTGGGTCGCGAAGAGGAGTGCGGCCTCGTTCGCCTCGCTGCCGCTGCTGACAAAGAAGACCTTCTGGTCGCCCGAGATCGGGGACAGGGAGATCAGCTTCTCCGCCAGCTTTACCTGGTTCTCTATGAGGTAGAGCGTCGAGGAGTGCATGACCTTGCCCGCCTGCTCGCGCACGGCCTCCACGATCTCCGGTATGTTGTGGCCGCTGATGGTCGTCACGATGCCGCCGAAAAAGTCCAGGTACTCGTTGCCCTCAGAATCCCAGACCTTGAAGCCCTCGCCGTGGGAGATCTCTATGGGTTCGTCGTAGTAGAGCGAGATCCACCCGGGTAGAACCGCCTTGTGCCTCTTGAGTAGCTCGTCCGGTCTCATGCTCTGTACTCACTTTCCAGGATAGACATAACGACGAGGGACTCGTACCCTTCCCCCGTCCAGAAAGAATCCCTCAAAACACCCTCGGAGACGAACCCCTCGGACTCGTAGAGGCGCCGCGCCCGCACGTTCTCCTCCTTGACGTCGAGCCAGAGGCGGTGGGCGCCGAGCTCCCCGAAGGCGCGCTCCTTGACCAGGCGCAGGGCGGCCCGCCCGTGGCCGCGCCCCTTCTCCGAAACCATGAGGCGCTTGAGGCAGATGACGCGGCCCGGACCTTCGATGCCGGTCAGTATCGCGTACCCGGCCGGCGCGTCTTGTCCCTCCAGGATCAAGTGCTCCGCGTCGCCGCCCGCGAGCGCCTCCAGATGCCGTTCCCTCGGCCACCGGCCTATGAAAGGACGGTTCTCCTCGTTGCCCTCCTCGCGCAGCACGAAATCCAGGTCCCCCTCGGCCGTCGGCCGGAGGCGGATGCGTTCTTTCAACCAGGGGCGTTCCCCTAGCCTCACGCCGGGACAGTCCCCACGCCCGGCGATTCCAGCGAGCGCTCGACGAACCGCCCGGAGCCCCTCTCTCCGACGACCTCGCCGTCTTTGTAGACGAGGTTCCCGCGCACGTACACCGCCGCGGGCCCGCCGGTAAACGTCATGCCCTCGTACGGTGTGTAGTCCACGTTGCCGTGCCGGTTCTCCCGCGTGGCCGTGGTGGAGAGATCCGGGTCCCAGAGCACGACGTCCGCGTCGGCGCCGGGCGCCAGCGTCCCTTTTGTGGGATACGCGCCGTAGATGCGGGCCTGGTTGGTGGAGAGGGCGGCGACGAACTGGTTTTCGGAGAGCTTCCCTTCCCTGACGCCGAGCGTCCAGAGGGTCATGGCGCGTTCCTCGGCGCCGGGTATTCCGTTGGGGATCAGGGTGAAGTTGTCCCGGCCCAACTCCTTCTGCCCCTCGTAGTTGAAGGCGCAGTGGTCTGAGCCGAATATTTGCAGGTCCCCCGTCTTGAGGCCGTTCCACAGCGCGGGCCTGTTGGACGGGTCCCGCAAGGGCGGAGAGCAGACGTACTTGGCGCCCTCGAAGCCCGATCTCGCAAGGTCCTCGTACTCGAAGGCGAAGTACTGGGGGCAGGTCTCGGCGTAGACGGTCTGGCCGCGCTCGTGGGCGAGGTGGATGGCCTCCAGCGCGGGCGCGCAGGAGACGTGGACCACGAGGATGGGGGCTTCGGCCACCTCGGCGAGCCG